>CAMDLJ010000147.1 GCA_945901665.1 Bordetella parapertussis
AGAAAAAACGCGTTGTAGGGCTTTTTTGATGCCCGCATGCGTTGCCCGATTGGCTGCAATCAATGGCAGTATCTAGCAAGCCCTCAAGAAACTTTTAGCCCCTGCGCTGCTTGTCACGCACTTGGGCTAAGCACTAAGAGCGGTAACCGGTGATTTTTTCGCAGGGGTAGGAGTTGCCCGTTGAGACAGCTTGGCAAAAATACTTGCCGTTGCTGGACGACATGCCGTCGCAAAGCTTGACTTCTTTTTTGCTTGCCGCCATGCAGATGACCTGCTTGTCTTTATCAAGGACTTTTTCACAGCCGCCATCTTGTGCTTGGCTTAGCGCAGGCGCAAGCAACACACATGCGAGCGTGAGCTGGAAGACTTGGGTGAGTGAAAAGCGCATGATGCAACCTTTTTTTAAAGTTGGATCATGTTAAAAATTAAATGTTACAGAGCCGTGTTTCTAAGCTAACCGTAATGTTTTGTTACGGCTTTGTAATTCAATCACTGGCCGCAGGGCAGGGTGCACTCGAATGTCACCCAAATGTCATTTTAGAAATTCAGTCTCGGCGTGCCGCCGTGAACTGTGAAGATTTCCTGGCAAATAGCTGGTGATTTTTGCTCGGTACCCACCGCCCCAGGCGCTATTCCCAAAGACGCGGGCGCCGCTTGCTCTGCAGTTCACCAACATTCATCTCGCCTTGCAAGGGTGCAGCGTAGAAGCGGTCAATCATTTCGGGACTGGTTCTGGCATTGCGCGCCAGGGTCAAGGTATCTACCGTTCTGCCAAACAGCAAGCGGAACATGATGCTGCTGTGACGCAGGCTGTACAAGGTACGGGTTTCACCCGCAGTGCTGAGTTTCAGGCCCGTGACTTCCAGCACGATTTCAAATTGCCGTGCCAGCAGCTTCATGGCACTGTCCCTGGAGCTTGCGCTGGCCAAGAACACATGGTCTTCAGGATGTATGTCCCGGCCCAGTTCAATCGCCTGTCGGCGCCGGATGCGTTCATACACTTTCACAGCCCAGGGCATGGTGGTGATGGGAAATGTGTGCCCCTTTACAAAGTGTCTTTGAAACCGGCAGCAGCCCACTCAAACTGTTCTATTTGGCGCAGAACAGCATGGCTGGAAAGTGGGTAAGCCGGTGGAATATTGAAAGCCTGTGCTAAACAGGTTTACCATCCATTCGTACAAATGATGCCATCCAATAAATCCATGCCTCATCCAGAAAAAATTCTGAACACCCTCAAGCCAATCATTATTTTCCATACCAACTCACTCAAACTCTAACCATGACATGCACACAAGTCTACGAACCAGGCAACTATCGTTTCGTCCCCGGCGTTTTCCAGTACTCGGCAGGAGTTGCCGCTGAGCCAGGGTTTCGTATCGAACGTGTCCGCTTCATGAATTTTGTGTCGTTAGCTGAGGGATTCCGTCTGATTGAGCAGACGCTTAAGGCTGCTGGGCGTCCGCTTTCTGCATTTTGCGCTTGCGAATTGCGTTCGCCGCGACCGTTCGATGAAACCGGTTTTGAGGCTTTCAATAAGGAGTACGTTGGCACACTCGCACGTTGGGGGCTGTTTGATGGGACAACCAATCCAGTGGCACGCAGTAACGTTTGTCCGGAAATTGATCCACCAAATGAACCAGGCTTTTACGCGTTTTCCTTCACGGTTGAAGACCCGTCTGCCGTTCCATCTTTTGTCATCGCCGGCAGCGGCGAAGCACCGGAAGGTAAGGGAAACTACAAGGATCACATTGTCAATCGCGGCGATATATCCTCGGAAGGATTGCGAAACAAAGCCCGCTGGGTGCTTGGTGAAATGGAAAACCGTATGCGTGCTCTTGGTTTCAACTGGTCAGATGTGACCGCATCCCAACTTTATACCGTGCATAACATCTACCCGCTGATGTCAGAAGAGATTGGCCGGCGCGGAGCGATGCGTGCAGGCTTGACTTGGCATTTAAATCGCCCGCCGGTCGTCGAACTCGAATACGAGATGGATTGCCGTGGCGTGTATTTCGAACGTGTCCTTGCTGTTTAAGGTCATCATCCAACAACTAGAAATTTTTTTATCGTTGGTTTGGGAACTCGCTATTACCTTCTAAGGAGAAGAATTGAACACTCCATCCATGAGCTTTCAACTCAGGCGGCTGATAGATAAGCACGGCTTTTTACGTATGCCCTGTGTTTATGATGGATTGACTGCTCGGTTAGGTCAAGAAGCGGGTTTTCCGGCTCTGGCCACTTCTGGCAATGCGGTAGCTGCCAGCTTGCTGGGCATGCCCGATGTCGGTCTGCTGGGCCTGTCTGAAAACGTTCAGCATGCTGCACGTCTCGTGAGCGTGCTCGATGTTCCCTTGATTTGCGATGCCGACACCGGTTACGGCGGCATCATGAACTCGGTGCGTACTTTGCGCGAGTTCGAGGCCGCTGGTGTCGCGGGCATTTACCTAGAGGACCAAGTGTTCCCAAAAAAGTGCGGCCTGCTTCCTAATGAAACAGCCGTGGAGTCAATCGACGATCAGTGCAGAAAAATCGAGGCTTTAGCTAAGGCCAAGGTGAGCTCAGATTTCTTTTTGATCGCCCGCACCGATTCCAAGTCCATGCATGGTTTAGATGATGCGGCTAATCGAGGGCGGCGTTACCTAGAGGCTGGTGCCGATGCTGTGCTGGTAATAGGCGCTGACAAGGCAGATGAGCTTGAACGTGTGGCCAATGTGGTGCGTGGACCGCTCATGACGGTGCTCCATGAGCACTCTCCATCGGGCGATCTAAATGACGCATTTCTTCGCAGTGTTGGATGTGTTATCGGTATTCATTCGGGCGTACTGCGCTATGCGGTTGTCAAGAGTTTGCGAAAGGTTCTCGCCACCATGCGACAGGATGAATCTACTAGCGCCTTGCGACACGAGATGTGCAGCTTGGATGAGTACAACAAGGTGTTGGGACTAGACGACTGGATGGCGCTGGACTCATAAGACTGTAGCCGCAGCATTTCCATGCCTTGGGCTGCGGGGTTTTTCGCTTGTGTTTTTGAGAAAACACTATACGATTATTCGAAAATTGTTTAACAACGGATCTAAGTTTTTACCCTAAAAGGACTTTTTGTATGCGGAAAATATTCAGCTTTGCTTTGGTTGCGGCTTTGTTTCAGTTGGGCAGCGCATCGGCGCAGTCGTCGGCGGCAGGTGCTCAGACTTACCCCGCAAAACAGGTGCGATTCATTGTGCCGTTCGGTGCCGGAGGTGGTGTCGATATTTTCAGCCGTCTTTTAGCGCAGCGCTTGAGCGAGCAGTCGGGGTACACCATCGTTGTGGAAAATCTTCCTGGTGCCGACGGTAATATTGGTGCTGATCTTGTTGCCAAAGCACCGCCGGACGGCTACACGATCCTCATGAGCGCAGTTACCCTGCAAATCATTAATGGTGCTTTGAAGCCAAAGCTGTCTTATGACCTGGTGCGTGATTTCGCACCGATAAGCCTAGGTACGACAGCACCACTATTTTTGGCCGTGAATAATGCTTTACCCGCAAAAGACGTTAAAGAGTTCATCGCGCTAGCAAAAACACGGGCCGGTAAGCTCAACTACGGATCATCCGGTACTGGCAGCTCGCTGCACTTGGCGGGCGTGATGCTCGACAAGGCAACCGGTAATGACACTTTACACATCCCGTACAAGGGGGGCGGGCCAGCAATGCTTGATCTCATTGGCGGTCATATCGACTTTGCATGGCAGTTGTATGGGGTCGTGCAGTCGCCTGTAGAAGCTGGCAAAGTGCGCCTTCTTGGGGTAGCGGCTCTGAAACGATATCCAAGCCTACCAAACGTTCCAACAATGGCGGAGCAAGGCCTTCCTGGTTTCGAAGCAGAAACCGTGTACGGCATTTTGGCCCCAAAAGGTACGCCGCGCGCCATCCAAGAAAAGCTCAATGCCGATGTGGTGAAGGTGCTTGAGGCACCAGATGTTAAAAAGAAGTTGCTTGAGCAGGGTATGGTTTCAATTCCCTCAACGCAAGAAGACTTTGCGAACTATCTGCAAAAAAATATCACCAAGTACACAAGGATTGTTAAGGACTCCGGAATCAAAGTGGACTTCTAAGCCCTAATTTTTTGCTAAGTGAGCCAACGGAGATCTATTTAATTTTTAAGCTCCCAAGGATTGAGAGCCTTACAAAGCTACAAATATTTCTTCGATGGCAGGTCGCCGAGGTATGAGCCCCTGCTCAAATGACCAGCGAATCTGCGCTTCTAGTATGTCCCGGTTGGCTTCCAGACCATACGGCCAGAAATCCTGCCCCATCAAGGACTGTGTGGCTTGTGCTTCAGCAGTCATCCACGGCAGCATGACAGGTAGAGCCTGATGCACGTCTAATTGGGCCTGTGCCTGCTGTTTCGCCTTGTTGAATGCATGAAGAAGTGCTTTAGAAAGAGTAGGGTGAGCCGCCATAACATCTCTGCGAATGCCCATGATGTGCATCACCGGAAATCTGCGGGTGCGCCGGAAGTAGTCTTTTTCGACCGTTCGCCACTCAGGAAAAAGCCGGACCATGGAAGTGTCCCTACCGAAATGTTCGGGGGGCGTGTAGGAAATCAATACGTCTAGCTCTCCAGCAAGCATCAAGCTGGACAGTGGGCGGCCTACGACTGCCTTGATCGATACAGCATTATTCGGCCAATTTTTGCTGTCGATAGTTTGTCGCTCTACGTGATCGACATCACCTATCAGCCACTCATTCTTTTCAGGGGAGAACCCGTATTCGTCTGCAAGTATTCCGCGAACAACCAGGGACAGCGTATTGGAATACTCGCGGGTGCCAATGCGTTTTCCTCGCAGATCGGCAGGCGAGTTGATACCAGCGTCCGATCGAAGATAGATTGCCGAGTGACGAAAAGACCGAGAGGGAAAGATTGGCAGGGCTATGTAGGGGCAAGTGCCACGCGCACTAGAGATCAAAAAGTTGCTAAATGACAGTTCGGTGACCCCAAATGGCGCTGAACTGAAAGCTTGGGCAAAGATCTCTTCCAAATCGCCCGCAATAAAATCAGTGTTGAAGCCCTCAACTTGGACGGACCCGTCCAGTAGTGCTGCTGTCCGGTCATAGGCGCCTACAGCAATGCTGATCTGGTCTGCTGCATTGTCAAGGGAATAGTTATTCAATTTTTACGCCAGAAATTCTTTAACACTATTGCCCATCTCAAAATTTGAACGCTACAGAAAAGAGTATCTGCCCAGTCATCACTGGGCTCCCTTCATCCACTTGATCGGGATGTCCTGTTGCAAGACAGACACTGCGCCGGGCTGAAGTTGTAGCTGCGGGTGTTGATCCAGCCAGCCCTTGAGTTGCCCACCCACTCCTCCGTGTCGGATGATATCTTGAAGGACTACAGGCATCGGATCAACACTGGCCGAACTTTTCTGGGTGATGTTTTTTAACATCCCGGTTTCCATGTCAACCTCGATCACATCGCCATCGGAGATTGGAAGATGCTGCGGACTCCAGCCCGTCAGCACGGGCAGTCCTTTGGAAATAGCGCCGCGCAAAGACGTGCGGGGCATGGAGCCACACAGTACGCCCATGTCCAAGGCCGCCATAGCGATAAAGCCCTGGAAATGTGGCTTGCCGCAGCCGAAATCCTTGCCTGCCACCACGAAGTCACCAGGCATGACTCGGCTGGCAAAGCTGGGATCTATGCACTCGAACAGGTGCGGAATCAGTTCTGCTGGATCGGTAATCCGGCCTATCGCAAAAGCAAAAGCCATAACGCCTTCGTCCAAGGGAATCGAATCACCAAATACATGGCATCGGCCCGTTTTTTGCAAAGATTTGATCATTGGACACCACGTTACTGAAGAGACTTGCGGGGATCAGCCAAGCAGCCGCTCAGCGCCGAGGCAGCAACCGTGAGCGGGCTGCCAAGATATATTTCAGCTTCTTTCGCGCCGAAACGGCCGGTGTGGTTGGTTGCCGCTGTGGCGATCGACACCTCGCCCGGGCCCAGGGGCCCCATACTACCGCCAGCGCAAGGGCCGCATCCCGATGGCAGAATCATGGCGCCTGCATCAATGAAAACTTGCGTAAGTCCCTCGTTAGCTAGGCGCTTGGCAGTCGCGGTGCTACCGGGTACGACAAACATGCGCACACGGTCTGCGATTCGCCGACCCCGCATAATTTCTGCGGCATCTACAAAGTCTTGGTACATGCCTGATCCGCACGAGCCAATCACGGCATGATCGACGGGGCGGCCGACGTGGTCAGTAACATTTGCAGCCCGGTCAGGCCCACCGGGCAACGCGACCTGAGGTTCAATATGACTAAGATCAAAATCGATCGTAGCTTCGTATGTGGCGCCCGGATCGCTCAGAAAGTCGGGTACTCCAGAAACGTTGATCCCTGGTGGGGGTTCGTTGAAGAGCACATTGGCCACGCCCATCTCCGTGATGGAGTTGCAAAGCGCCACCCTTGCGGCCAGCGAAAACTCGACCAGGCCGGGGCCACCAAATTCGATGACGCGGTAATCATGGTTGAAGGCCCAACGTCCCGAAGCAAAACCATGGGACAGAAGGAACCCAATATCCCGTGCGTGACTGCCCTTCGGCAGTTGGCCCTTCAAGCGGATGTTGATCGTGTGCGGCACCTCGGTCCAAATGGTGCCCGTGGCCAATACAGAGGTCACCTCCGGGCCCACAGCCATCGCCAACGCTCCAACAGCACCGAA
>CAMDLJ010000148.1 GCA_945901665.1 Bordetella parapertussis
TAACGCTCCATGAAGCGCTCGCCATTGCTGTTGAGCAAAATGGCGCCTTCGCCTCGGCAGCCTTCGGTGAGCAACACACCAGCACCGGCCACACCGGTGGGGTGGAATTGCCAAAACTCCATGTCTTCCAAGGGAATGCCCGCGCGGGCCGCCATACCCAAACCGTCGCCGGTGTTGATGAAGGCGTTGGTAGAAGCGGCAAAGATGCGGCCTGCGCCACCGGTGGCCAACATCACTGTTTTGGCCTCCAGGATGTACATCTCGCCGGTTTCCATCTCCAAAGCGGTGACGCCCACCGCGTCGCCTTCGGCGTCGCGGATCAGGTCCAAGGCCATCCACTCGACAAAGAAGGTGGTGTTGGCTTGCAGGTTTTGCTGGTACAGCGTGTGCAGCATGGCGTGACCGGTGCGATCCGCAGCGGCGCATGCGCGTTGCACGGGCTTCTCGCCGTAATTGGCAGTGTGACCACCAAAGGGCCGCTGGTAAATGGTGCCATCGGGATTGCGGTCAAAGGGCATGCCCATGTGTTCCAACTCGTACACCACCTTGGGCGCTTCGCGGCACATGTATTCGATGGCGTCTTGGTCGCCCAGCCAATCCGACCCTTTGATGGTGTCGTAGAAGTGGTAGTGCCAATTGTCTTCGGACATATTGCCAAGAGAGGCGCCAATGCCACCTTGGGCCGCCACGGTGTGCGAGCGGGTGGGAAAAACTTTGGACAGCACGGCCACATTCAGACCGGCACGCGCCAATTGCAGCGAGGCACGCATGCCTGAGCCACCGGCGCCGACAATGACGACATCGAACCTGCGTCGGGCGATGGAACTTGAACTAGACATGGGTCACAGCCTCCAGAGAACTTGAATCGCCCAACCGGTGCAAGACACCAGCCAGACCATGGTGAAAATTTGCAAGCCCAAGCGCACGCCCACGGGTTTGATGTAGTCCATCCAAATGTCGCGCACGCCAACCCAAATGTGGTAGGCCATGGCCACAATGATGGCAAAGGTCAGGGCTTTCATCCATTGGCTGCTGAAGATGCCAGCCCATTTGTCATAGCCAATGGGGCCGCTGCCCCAGGCCAATTGCACCAACACCAGCAAGGTGAACAAGGCCATCAAGCCTGCAGTGATGCGCTGGGCCAGCCAGTCGCGCAGCCCGTAATGGGCGCCGACCACCACGCGTTTGGAACCGAAATTGACAGACATGTGTTTCTTTCCTTGTAATCAGTACAGGCCAAACAGTTTGGCACCCAGCACCCCGGTCAGCGCGATGGACAGACCCAGGGTGGTGAGGGCGGAGGAGCGCCCAAACTCTTTGCTCACAGCATGTTGCACGTCCATGTAAAGGTGGCGAATGCCTGCGATCAAGTGGTGCAAATAGGCCCAAATCAAGGCCAGGGCCACCAGTTTCATGAACCAACCCGGCACAAAGCCCAGGCCCAGATTGAAGGCGAGTTTGAACTTGGCAAATGAAATCTCGGACGAGACCGACATGTCGAACATCCAAATGATGAAGGGCAGCAACAAGAACATCAAGGCGCCGCTGACGCGGTGCAAGATGGACACCCAGCCCGCAGGGGGCAGGCGATAGGTGGGCAAATCGGTCAGCGCACTGATATTGCGAAACTCAGGCCGTTTGGGGGCTGTCTCGGTCATGGGGGAGGGTCCTGGTCTGGGGGTGGGAAAAACAATAGGGTCAACAACAAAGTGGCAAATTCTATTGGACGGCAAAAAGATGACGTGAAAATTGCATGTCAGATTCAGAACAATTGATTTCGATAGTGATGCATGTCGGTGCGGTACAGCCCTCGGCGAAGCTCCATGGGCAGGTCGTTGTAGGTGAAGGCCACCCGCTCCACACTGAGCAGTGGGGTGTTTGTGTTCACCTGTAGCCATTGTGCCTGTTGTTCGTCGGGCAAAATCGCGCGCAGGCGTTCATCTGCGCGCACCATGCTGATGCCGAACTCGGCTTCGAACATGGCATACATGGGGCCCTGTGAGGCCGCCAAGCGCTCGGCGCTCAAGCCCTTGAAGCGGTCACCGGGCAGCCACAACTCTTCCAAGATGGTGGGCACGCCGCCAAAGGCCAGGGTGCGGCGCACCTCGATCACCGGCTCGCCCGTGCGCAATGCCAACGCCCGTGCCACTTCGGCACTGGCGCGCAGGCGCTTGCAAGCCAAAATGGTGCGTTGGGCCGGGCCTTGGCTTTGCGGGTTGCCATGGTCGGGTTGTAACTTGAGAAAGCGAAACTGAAATCTTTCTTCTGCATGGGTGGCCACAAACGTGCCCTTGCCTTGGCGGCGCACCAGCAGGTTTTCGGTGGCCAATTCGTCGATCGCTTTGCGCACCGTGCCTTGGCTGACCTTGAAGCGGGCGGCCAAGTCCATTTCGCTGGGAATGGCTTCGCCGGGCTTCCATTCGCCGCTTTGCAGGCTTTGCAAGATCAGCCCCTTGATTTGTTGGTACAAAGGGCTGAAGGCTGGGGCTTGCCCAGGTGTCACCAACAAGCCAGGAATCTCACTGGCAAAAGCGGTGGCAGGCGGCGGCGGGTGTGTGGCGGGCATGGCGTTGAAGTGGCCCGGCGTCAGCCGGGTGTCAAGGCTGCATCTTATCTTATATAAGACATAAGACAAACCATGCCCCAGGTATTTGCGGGTACACTCTTTTTTCAATTGTTAATTTCATCATCTGGAGCCTCCACCATGAGCAAAAAGCCCGTTCGCGTCGCCGTCACTGGGGCCGCTGGCCAAATCGGTTACGCCTTGTTGTTTCGCATTGCCTCGGGGCAAATGTTGGGCGCGGACCAACCGGTCATCTTGCAGTTGCTGGAAATCCCAGACGAAAAGGCCCAAAAAGCGCTCAAGGGCGTGATGATGGAACTCGATGACTGCGCTTTCCCATTGCTGGCTGGTATGGAGGCCCACGGGGACGCCAAAACCGCTTTCAAAGACACCGACTACGCCCTGTTGGTGGGTGCCCGTCCGCGTGGCCCGGGCATGGAGCGGGCCGACTTGTTGGCCGCCAATGCCCAGATCTTCACAGCCCAAGGCAAGGCCTTGGACGCGGCTGCATCACGCAACGTCAAGGTGCTGGTGGTGGGCAATCCTGCCAACACCAATGCTTATATCGCCATGAAGAGCGCGCCCAGTTTGCCTTCAAAAAATTTCACCGCCATGCTGCGTTTGGACCACAACCGTGCCTTGAGCCAAGTCGCCATCAAAACCGGTAAGACGGTGGCTGAGATTGAAAAACTCGCCGTGTGGGGCAACCACTCGCCCACCATGTACGCCGATTACCGCTTCGCCACCATTGGTGGCCAGTCGGTCAAAGACATGATCAACGACCAAAATTGGAATGCCAATGTGTTTTTGCCCACCGTGGGCAAACGCGGTGCGGCCATCATTGAAGCGCGTGGTCTTTCCTCGGCTGCTTCGGCCGCCAATGCGGCGATTGATCACATGCGCGATTGGGCGTTGGGTACCAACGGCAAATGGGTCACCATGGGCGTGGCCTCGCACGGTTGGTATGGCATCCCCAAGGAAGTCATGTTTGGCTTTCCTGTCACCTGCGAAGGCGGTGAGTACAAGGTGGTCGAAGGCCTGCCGATTGATGCCTTTAGCCAAAGCTGTATCGACAAGACCCTCAAAGAGCTCACCGATGAGCAAGCGGGCGTGGCCCATCTGATTTGATGAAACACCCTCGGGAGGTTTTGCTCGGCGCGCAAGCGGCGCTTACCCGCTTGCCCGTTTGTGACCACTACAGCGGCGTTTTGGTTCGCATGCAAAAAAGCCTTCAATTGCAGGCTGAAATGATGCAAGAGTTTGGGGTGTGCGTGTTTGACGCCACCCTCGATTGCGAAGATGGTGCGCCTGTCGGTGGTGAGGCCGAGCAGGCCGCCCTGGTCAGCGAGCTGGCCTTGGGGGCCGTGACCGGTGCCCGAGTCGCGGTGCGGGTGCATCCGGTCGATCATCCGGCGTTTCAGCAAGATGTGGCCACCATTGCGGGCCGCGCCGGCCATCGCCTCTGCCACATCATGGTGCCCAAGGTGGAAACGGTACAAGATGTGATCACTGCTGTGCAGGCCATTGATGCTGCTGGCGCCACACACTTGCCGGTGCATGTGTTGATTGAGTCGCCAGCTGCGGTTCACCGTGCATTTGACATTGCGGCCCAGCCTCGGGTGGAGTCGCTCAGTTTTGGTTTGATGGACTTTGTCTCGACCCATGGCGGGGCCATTCCTTCAGCGGGCATGGGCTCGCAAGGCCAATTCACCCACCCCTTGGTGTTGCGGGCCAAACTCGAGATCGCCAGTGCTTGCCACGCCCATGGCAAAGTGCCCTCGCACGGCGTGGTCACCGAATTCAGCGACTTGTCGGCGATTGAAAATGCAGCGCGCCGCGCCAACCATGAACTGGGCTTCACCCGCATGTGGAGCATCCATCCCGCGCAAATTCGCCCCATTTTGGCGGCCATGTCTCCCGATGCGGCAGATGTGGCCAAGGGGTGTGAGATCATTTTGGCGGGCAAGGAGCAGGACTGGGCCCCCATCAGCCACCAAGGGCAGTTGCATGACCGTGCCAGTTACCGTTTCTTTTGGCAGGTGCTCGAGCGCGCCCATGCCACTGGTCAGGCCATGCCACCAGAGTTGGCTCATTTCTTTCACCCTTGAACAGGCGGTACCCATGGGCAAGACGATGATGACGATCTTATTGACTTGTGGGCTGGGCCATGGCTGGGCGCAAACTTCTCCAGCCCCCGCCTCAAAAAACAAAGCCTCACCGACCAAGTCACGTGTGGCACAAAAATCGCCCGCCAAACCCAGTCCCAAGGTGGTGCAAGAGCAAGTCCTTTTGCCCGCTTTGACAGATGACTTGTTGGAAGTGGCTTCGCAGGTGCACACCGGGACTGTGGTGTGCGAGGCCAGCACAGTGAAAATTTCACCCCTGCCCAGTGCCCCCCAGGGCTATTTTGATTTGCATATGGGCAAGCACCACTACCGGATGGCACCTGTGGCCTCGCTCACGGGGGCGGTGCGGTTGGAAGACACGGTACAAGGCGCGGTTTGGATTCAATTGGCCAACAAATCCATGTTGATGAACCAAAAAGTGGGTCGGCGCATGGCCGACGAATGCCAAAGCCCGGCCCAAATGGTGGTGGCCGAGGCCATGGCCAAGATGCCACCCATCAATATTTTGGAGCCCTTGGGCGATGCCCGCCCAGTGCCCGCTGCGGAATTGGCCAACAAATGACGCCATTTACTTTGCCCTTGAACACCTTCTTTTCTGAAATTTAATTGGAGAACTCAGCATGTTGAAAACCTACCGTGACCATGTGGCCGAACGCGCTGCCTTGGGCATCCCCCCCTTGCCTTTGAGCGCAAAGCAAACGGCCGACCTCATTGAGCTGTTGAAAAACCCGCCCAAGGGCGAAGAGGCTACCTTGGTGGACCTCATCACCCACCGTGTACCCGCCGGTGTGGACGATGCGGCCAAGGTCAAGGCCAGCTATTTGGCGGCCGTGGCCCATGGCACAGAAAAATGCGCCTTGCTCAGCCCCGAAAAAGCCACTGAATTGCTGGGCACCATGCTGGGGGGCTTCAACCTCACGCCACTGATCGATTTGCTCGACAACAAAGCCTGCGCACCGATTGCCGCCGAAGGTTTGAAGAAAACCCTGCTGATGTTTGACCAATTTCACGACGTCAAAGAAAAGGCTGATAAGGGCAATGCGCTGGCCAAGGCGGTGGTGCAATCGTGGGCCGACGCCGAGTGGTTCACCAGCCGCCCCGAAGTGCCCCAAAGCATCACGATATCGGTGCTCAAAGTCACGGGCGAGACCAACACCGACGACTTGTCACCCGCCCCCGATGCATGGAGCCGCCCCGACATCCCTTTGCATGCTTTGGCCACGTTGAAAAACAAGCGCGAGGGCATCACCCCCGAAGAAGACGGCAAGCGCGGCCCGATCAAATTCATCGAAGACCTGCGCGCCCGTGGCCATTTGGTCGCCTATGTGGGCGACGTGGTGGGTACAGGTTCCAGCCGCAAATCGGCCACCAACAGCGTGCTGTGGTTCACCGGTGAAGACATTCCCTTCGTGCCCAATAAGCGTTTTGGCGGTGTGTGTTTGGGCAGCAAAATTGCCCCAATCTTTTACAACACCATGGAAGACGCGGGTGCTTTGCCCATCGAGCTCGATGTGAGCCAAATGAACATGGGCGACGTGGTTGAGTTGCGCCCCTACGAAGGCAAGGCATTCAAAGACGGCAAAGAAATCGCCAGCTTCACTGTCAAGAGCGATGTGTTGTTTGACGAGGTGCGTGCCGGTGGGCGCATTCCCTTGATCATTGGACGTGGCCTGACCGCCAAAGCGCGTGATGCTTTGGGCCTGCCACCCTCCACCTTATTCCGCTTACCAACAGTCCCGAAAGGCCACGGCAAAGGTTTCACGCTGGCGCAAAAAATGGTGGGCCGCGCCTGCGGTTTGCCAGAAGGGACGGGCGTGTTGCCCGGCACCTATTGCGAGCCCCGCATGACCTCGGTGGGCTCACAAGACACCACCGGACCCATGACCCGCGACGAGTTGAAAGACTTGGCGTGTTTGGGCTTTAGCTCAGATTTGGTGATGCAGTCTTTTTGCCATACAGCGGCCTACCCCAAACCCGTCGACGTGAAGACGCACCACGAA
>CAMDLJ010000149.1 GCA_945901665.1 Bordetella parapertussis
TATTGGGGGGCGGGAAGTCGCGGTCACCGCTGAGCAGTTCGCCATCGGGACCGAGTACTTGAAAGTACACCTCGTCGACCTCATCGGCGCGCAAAATGTCACGCGCTGCGCCGGGAAAATTGAATTGGGTTTTGCGTTGCGGATCGGTGCGCACCAATTGCGCCAAGGCCTGGGCGTTGTATTCCAAGCCGCGGTCAAAGGGCTGGTTGGCAATGCCTTGGGCCACCAGCCAAGTCAGCGCCAAGCTGACCGGCCACAGCAGCAGCAGTGGGGTGAGCATCCAATCCAGAATTTCGCCAAACAGCGAGCGCTGTTCGCGCTGAAAAATCTTCATGGCATGGGGTCAGGCCCTCAGGCCGGTATTTTTTCCAGGCAATAGCCCAAGCCGCGCACGGTGGCGATGCGGATCGGGCCTTTTTCAATCTTTTTGCGCAAGCGATGGATGTACACCTCAATGGCGTTGTTGCTCACCTCCTCGCCCCACTCGCACAGGTGCTCTACCAGTTGGTCTTTGCTCACCAATCGGCCCGAGCGTTGCAGCAGCACCTCCAGCAAGCCCAACTCGCGCGCCGATAACTCAACCATCTTGCCATCGATGGTGGCGACCCGCCCGGCCTGGTCATACACCAGGGGACCGTGCTTGATGGTGGAGGTGGCCCCACCCATGCCGCGTCGGGTCAAGGCGCGCACCCGCGCTTCCAGCTCTTGCAATGAAAACGGCTTGGCCATGTAGTCGTCGGCACCGTAGTCCAGGCCCTTGACGCGCTCCTCTACGCTATCGGCCGCGGTGAGGATGAGCACCGGCATGGATGAGCCACGCGAGCGCATGCGTTTGAGCACTTCCAGGCCGTGCATTTTGGGCAAGCCCAGGTCCAGGATCAACAAATCAAACTCGTCGGTGGTCATCAATGCGGCATCGGCCTCGCTGCCGCTGGCCACATGGTCCACGGCGGCGCCAGAAGCGCGCAGCGTGCGCAACAACCCGTCGGCCAAAACCTGATCGTCTTCAGCGATGAGTATGCGCATGGTCTCTCTCCTCGTGTTAACCCTGGTTCGGATTCATTCTAGGGCGCAGCGGCGCCCATTAAATGGGTGTTAGCCATAGGTCAGCGCCAGCCCTGGGCATAGGCTTCCAGGCCCAAAGCCACCACCGTGGCCACCTCTGGGCCCACCTCTTGGCGGAACTCGTCTTGGGCTTGGGCCACGGCTTGTTTGAACGCCTCCAGCCAGGCCAAGCCATCGGGCGTGAAGGTGACCCGCTTGGCCCTGGCGTCGGCGCTGTCGGGCAAGCGCTCCACCAAGCCCCAGGCCTCGCACTGATCCACCAAAGTGCCCATGGCCTGCTTGCTCATGCCGGCCAACTCGGCCAATTCACTCAGGCGCGAGCCCTCCAGCGCCAGGTGCCGGGTGATGTGGATATGGGCCGCGCTGATTTGGTTGCGTGCCGCCAAATTGGACAAGGCCAGCGGCACATCCACGTTGTGCGCCATCAGGTACAACACCCGGGCGTCAAAGCGGCGCATGGCGTGGCCCAGCAAGCGGCCCAGGTGGAGCTGGCGCCAATCGGGTTGCAAAAGCCCTTTCAATTTGGCAGCCTATCGCAAATCAATATCTTGACGCTTAAAGGCTTTTGGATGATTTTGGTCATACAGCGGAAAGCTTGCGGGTCATTGAAGTTTGTATTTTCAGGGTTTTGAGTCGCGCATCCATGTTTTTGGGGGCATTGATGTCAGATTCGGCACATGCCTGTAAAGTCGATGGTGCCATCATTTGCAAAAATGTTTGAAAAGAATTGAATGAACAACATCCCATGGGTAGAGCAGCCAGCATTTGAAGTGGCCCAAGCCCTGCAAAACAGAACCTTGTCGGCGAAGACCTATGTCCAAGCCTGCTTGGACCAAATAGAACAGCAGGAACCTCAGGTCCATGCTTTCGCGCACATTGCCCGCGATGCGGCCTTGAAACAAGCCGTGTGGTTAGATGGCCAAGCCATTCAAGGGGCCATGCACGGCTTGACGGTGGGCATCAAAGATGTGTTCGATACCCATGACATGCCGACACAAGGCGGCTCTCAAGTCTTTGCGGGGCACCAACCCGTGCAAGATGCGGCTTGCATCGCCACCTTGCGCAAATCGGGTGGCGTGATGCTGGGCAAAACCATCACCACCGAGTTGGCCACGTTCCCCACCAATGGGACGCGCAACCCGCGCAACCTCCACCACACACCTGGCGGATCCTCCTCGGGCTCGGCTGCGGCCATCGCCGCCAACATGGTCAGTTTTGCGACCGGCACGCAAACCATGGGCTCCACCATTCGCCCCTGCGGTTACTGTGGGGTGACGGGCTATAAGCCCACCTACAACTTGGTG
Source organism: Bordetella parapertussis (assembly GCA_945901665.1). Next base: position 2,370 of record CAMDLJ010000149.1, read on the forward strand.
CCCAAGCGCGGGGTGTGGCCCAATGCCGATTCATGCGACACGATTGGCTTGGTGGCCAGAAATGTCCGCGACGTGGCCTTCTTTGGTGCTGAAATGGCACGCTACCCAGATCTGCTGATTCCAGATGAATCCATTGCCATGGATCAGCGACCCACCGTGGGTTTGTGCAAAACCTTTGAGTGGGATTTGGCCGATCAGCACATCCAAAATGCTTTTCACGAATGCGCGCGCATGTTGGAAAAAGCCGGGGCCAAAGTCGTTGAAATCCAGCTTCCCCAACCGTTCTCTCAGATGCTCAAGGCCCACACCACCGTGGTTCATTTTGAAATGAGCGGGGGTTTCATGGACATATTGAGCCGCCACTCGGAAAAAATGCGCCCTGCCCTGCTCCAGCGCAGCTTGGAAGGCCTATCAGTGACCGGGCGCGCGTACCAGGCGGCACAAGCCTTGGCGCAACAGTGTCGCGCGTCATTTGATCAGGTATTGGGCCCATGCGATGTATTGTTTGTGCCCGCAGCAACGGGCGAGGCGCCCCTGGGTCAGGAATACTCTGGGGACACGCGGATGAACCAAGTGTGGACCTTGATGCATGGGCCTTGTGTTTCCGTTACCGGGGGGCATGGGCCCCATGGTTTGCCACTGGCCATGCAAGTCGTTGGGCGCGTCAATGACGACCAGCGCACTTTGTTGGCCGCGCATTGGATTCACACCCAACTCTCCCGTGCCCTGGGCGCCTAATCCCAGCATTTTTTCACCCACCTCACCATGGCTATTTGTAAAGGATGAACATGAAAACCTACAAGGTATTTGGCTTTTTCTATTTCCTTTTGTGCGCCCTCAGCGTGGGCGCACAAACCTACCCCAGTCAACCCATCAAACTGATCATGCCTTTCGCAGCTGGAACGGCTTCTGAGAATGCCATGCGCCTGGTGCTGGACAAGCTCAGCGAAAGCTTGAAGCAGCCGGTGGTTTTGGACAACCGCCCCGGTGCGGGGTCCACCCTGGGCACCGATCAAGCGGCCAAGGCGGTGCCCGATGGCCACACCTTGCTGGCCTCCTACAACAGCTCCATAGCACCAGGGGCCTTGCTCTACAACAAGCTGGGTTATGACCCGCTCAAGGACTTCAAGCACATTGCCCTGATCGGCGTCTTTCCACAGTTCATGGTGGTGAGGAGCGACCACCCGGCGAAAACCGTGCAAGACTTTTTGGCCATGGTCAAAGCCAAGCCTGGCGTGGTCAACTACTCGTCAGCCGGGGTCGGCACATCGGGATTTTTGGCCGCAGAAATGCTCAAGCAAGCATTGAAGCTGGACATGACCCATGTGCCTTATAAAGGGCCGGCCCCTGCGATGGCCGACTTGTTGGGCGGTCGTTTGGACATGGTGTTCACCTCCAGCGCGGCATCTTTGGTGGCCGCTGGCAAGCTGCGCATACTCGCCGTCACCAGTGAAAAACGACTTTCTTTGTACCCAGATGTGCCTGCTTTGAATGAGGTTTCGCCCAAAGTGCAGGCCGTATCCTGGGTTGGAATTTCTGCGCCGGCCCAAACCCCCTTGGCCATCACTCAGCGCTTGGAGAAAGAAATATTGGCCATTTTGCAAACGCCAGAAATGCGTCAACGCTTGAGCGACCCGGTGTTTGGCATGACCCTCACGCCCATGGGGTCTGAGCGGTTCATGGAATTCATTCAGTCCGAGATGAACACCTGGTCTCCCGTGATCAAGGCCGCCAATATTGTGATGAATTGACCCCAAGTCAACACACAACCTGCCTGATTCAAAGATGGACTATTTAGAGCGCCTGTGCCGGTTTGTCGCACAGACAAGCTGGGAAGACATCCCCCAGCAGGTTCGGGATCGAACCTGCGCCATCGTGTTGGACACATTGCCGGTCATGGCCTGGGGCATGAGAACGCCCCAATTGAAGTCTTTTGCTGCCAAGCAAATGGAATTTGGCAGCCCGGGCCCTTGTTGGGTGGTGGGCCTAGAAAAAACCACCAATCGAATCGATGCCGCCATGCTCAATGGCATCGCCGGGGCCTGGTTGGATTTTGATGAGGGCAATTTTTTGGCCAATGGCCACCCCGGCATTCAGGTGATACCTGCGGCCCTAGCTGTGGCCCAAGAGCGGGGCTTGAGTGGGCGCGAATTTCTCACGGCGGTGGCCCTGAGCTATGAGGTGGTGGCCCGCATTGGCATGGCCACCCAAATCAAACTCATCATCAACCCCCATGGCACATTTGGCGTGGTGGGCGCTGCATTGGCAACGGCCCGATTGCTTGATTTGCCAGCGTCTGAATATCGCAATTTGGCCAGCTTGGCCGCTTCCAGTTGCGTGGCGACCAACCGGCACACCATGCTCGATGGTGCAACGGTGCGCAATTGGTATGCCGGTCACAGCGGATACATGGGCCAAATGGCGGTGCGCTTGGTGGAGTCTGGCTTTACCGGCCCCAGTGACGGCGTCAACACCACGTTCAGCTTGGTGTTGGGCGATGGCTTTCAAGGTGAGGTGGCGGTTCAAGACCTGGGACATCGATGGCTATTGACAGAGGGGTACCTCAAGCTCTACCCAACTGCACGCTATGTGCACTCAGCCATCGATGCGCTGCATGATCTGCAAGCGCAAGCCCCGCGCCCCATTTCCATCGATGAAGTCGCCGACATCGAGGTGCGTGCGTACCGCTTGGCCGCCTACTTGGCCACACAACGCCCCAAAGACTGGTTTGGCGCACGCTTTTCCATTCCCTTCGCCCTGGCCACGCTGATGGTGGGCGAAAGGTCGGGCTTAGACGCCTTTGGTGATGATGCAGTGAATGACCCGCGCATTGTGAACTTGGCCAGCAAGATACGGGTGCTAGAAGAGCCCACTTTTTCTGCCGCATACCCCGCGCAACAAAGGGTGAGTTTGAGCCTCACAACCACAGGTGGGGCGCAATTTCATGGCCAGTGCACCATCACCAGTGGAGAGCCGGATCGCCCCCACTCCGCCGAATCGCTGCAGCGCAAATTCAATGACATGGCGATCCCTTTGTGGGGCGAGCCGGCTGCCAGCGACCTGAGAAACGCGGTGTTGAACTTGCATGCCTGCCCTGATGTTTCAAAACTGCTGCCCTTTATTCCTTGACTCGCCTGATTGAAAGTACCCCATGAAGTTTTTTCCCTCTTTGCTGCTTTGTTTCGCTGTCAGCACAGCGTCCGCACAATCCGCCCCTTGGCCCAGTCAGCCAGTCAAATTGATCGTGTCGCAGTCAGCGGGCGGCAGCATCGATATTGCGGCCCGCTTGCTGGCACAAAAACTGTCCGATGCGCTGGGCAAGGCGGTGGTCATAGACAACCGTGCCGGCGCCAACGGCATGATTGCGGCGGAAGCGGTGATGCGTGCCACAGACGGGCATACCTTTTTGATGACGTCACCCAGCGCCCTGACCATCAACCAGCACGTCTACAAGAAGGTGCCCTACGACACCCTCAAAGACTTTGTGCCGGTGACACAAACCACATCAATTGCTTTTTTATTGGTGGTGCCTGCCAATGCGCCGCACAAAACGGCAGCCGACTTGGTGGCCGCGGCCAAAGCCAAGCCTGGGGCCATCAAGTTTGCATCGGCAGGCATTGGCAATCAGTCGCAATTGGCGGCCGAGTTGTTGGCCGGTGCCGGTGGGGTCAGTATGTTGCATGTTCCCTATAAGGGTGAGGCGCCGGCCTTGACAGATCTGATCGGTGGCCAAGTTGACTTCATTTTCGGCACCATGCCTGCGTTGTTGCCGCAGATCAAGGCGGGCAAATTAAAAGCGCTGATGGTGGGGCAGCCCAAGCGGTCCAGTGCCGTGTCAGACATTCCAACGGCCAGTGAAGCAGGATTTCCCAGTGTGAACGTCACGGGCTGGACGGGCATCGTCGCACCCGCTGGCACCGCACCTGCGGTGGTCAAACGAATGAGCGAAGAGATTCAGAAGGTTTTGGCCTTGTCCGATATTCGCGAAACACTGGTCGCAGCGGGGGCTGAGCCTGTGGGCAGCACGCCTGAACAGTTTGGTGAGTTCATTCGCACAGAGATCGTAAAGTGGGGCTTGGCCGTCAAGCGTGCGGGCATCACGCCCGATTGATCGCTCATTAGCGGCCCATTGAACGGATAGAACTTTCTTCATTTCAGTCACACCTGGAGAGTCTGAATTGGGCGACACATTACCGCGCATCAAACTGGCTGCTGTGCAAGCGGCGTCAGTGCACCTGGACCGTGAAGCCAGCGTCGCAAAAGCTTGCACCTTGATTGCGCAGGCAGGCGCTGCTGGCGCTCAGGTCA
>CAMDLJ010000150.1 GCA_945901665.1 Bordetella parapertussis
CTGGTGGGGGTGGTCAAAGTACAGGGCATTGAGCCCCAAATTCAAAAAATACTGGTCGTTGGCTATACGTTCTATGCCTTGATTTTGAGTTATGGATCGACGGTGGCCTTTGGTTGGGTGCCTGGGTTTGACTCGGATGTCAGCTTGACAACGGTGGCTGATTGGCGGCTCAACGGAGGTCTGGTGAGCATGCTTGTTTTTTGGATCGTGATCAGACAGCACCAATCCGGCAAACTAAAGCAACTCGAGGAGGTTCAATCCTTGCGCTTGGTGCGCTTGCAGGCCGATAACCAAGCTCAGCAACTCAAAGAGCGCCAATCCTTGATTGACATGCTGACCCATGAACTGAAAAACCCATTGAGCACCATTCGGTTTTCATTGGAGTCCATCAAAAGAAACCAAACGGAAGGTACGGCATCCGACGCCCCTGTTCAGCACATTGCCCACTCGGTGGACCGAATGGACGCTTTGATCGAACACGTTTCAGAGTCGAACCAAGTCGAGCATGGGCAAATGGATGTGATTGAGCATTTGAACCTGACACAGATCGTTTTGGAATCGATCATGGAATACGCCAATCCGGATAAATTCAACTTCACCCACGCGGCCGATACAAGTCTCCACGCCAACCGGCAATTGGTGTGTGTGGTGGTTGAAAATTTGCTCGGCAATGCCTATAAATATGCCAGCGCTGGTGTGGTGAATGTGAGCTTGTCCAGTGAGTCTAATACGCCAAACCGCAGGGGTACATCCTTGGTTTTAAAGGTCAGCAACGAAGTGTCAAGCGAAAACCTGCCCGACCCAGACCAGTTGTTCACCCGTTATTACCGGCATCCCAATGTCATGGGTATCTCGGGCATGGGCATAGGCTTGAGCTTGGTCAAGTCTGCAGTGGCACGGATGGGTGGAGACGTCGATGTCCAAATCTTGGATCATCTGGTCACGTTTTCCTTGCGCTTACCCATCGAATTTAAAAGGAACACAGATTCATGAGCAATGCAGAAAAGTTGAAAGTCGCTTTGGTCGAGGACGACCGGTTGCTCAGAGAAGAGATTGAAAATCATTTGACCGCCCATGGCTTTGTCGTGCATGCCGCCAACAGCGCATCGGCGCTGGATGATATTTTGGCGCGCCAGGCGATCGATTTGTACATTCTTGACCTGAACCTGCCGGGTGAAGGTGGATTGAGTTTGTGCAAGCGCTTGCGCCAAGCCATGCCAGGTGCGGGCATCGTGATTTTGACGGCGCGTGTGTCCCTCAATGACCGCTTGGCCGGCTACGAAATGGGTGGTGCGGACATTTACTTGACCAAACCGGTGGCCCCAGTGGAATTGGTTTTGGTGTTGCGCAGCTTGGGGCGGCGCATCAAGAAGCCCAATGGGGGCCAGGAGTGGTCGCTCAATTTGCGCGACAGAACCCTGAGCTCGCCTTACGCCACCGACAAGCTGCGTTTGACCAGCCGAGAAAAAACATTGTTGGTGGCGCTGATGCAAGCCCAAAACAACACCTTGGAGTCTGGGGTGATGTGTGATTTGTATGGCAGCGACGAAACCGATGATTTGATGAGCAAGCATGCCCTCGAAGAGTTGGTGGCCAGGTTGCGTAAAAAGCTCAAAACGGCCATGCCCACCCCATCCGAGACACCCATCAAGTCGGTTTGGGGTGTGGGTTATCAACTGTGCATTCAAATTGACTTCGGCCATTGAGCAGCGACCGCGTGGCCGCCACGCCCAGACCCATCTGCCACCCATGGGGCCGGCGGTGGGTCAAAAAATCGTGACTGTCGGTTTACCTTGGGCCGTGGGTGCGCGGTAAAACCCGATGGTCACCCGCACGGGGATGCGCTATAAACCTTGATGATCTGCCTCTTTGTGGCAGATTTCTTATTGGGGGTAAGCATGTCTGTCTTTTCGCGTTTGATTTTCACCCCTTTGACCAACACCGCCCCCTGAGCTTTGACATTGGAGACAACCATGACCTATTTGAAACGCCTTTTTCGTTCTGCCTGCGTGATGGGGTTGGCCTTTAGTGGCCATGCTCTCTTGGGCAGTGGGTTGGCCGTGGCCCAACCGGCTTACCCCAACAAACCCTTGCGCTTGGTGGTGACCTTTCCCACCGGCGGCGCCCCAGACATCTTGGCGCGTTTGTTCAGTGAAAAAGCGCAACTGGGACAAAGCGTGGTGGTGGACAACAAGCCAGGTGCGGGTGGCAATATCGGCGCGGATTTCGTGGCCAAGTCTGCTGGCGATGGATACACCTTGGTCATGGGCACGGTGGGCACCCATTCCATCAATGGTGCGCTTTACGAAAAAATGCCCTACGACATGCAAAAGCATTTCACCCCCATCGCTTTGGTGGCATCGGCCCCCAATTTGTTGGTGGTCAACAACGACCTGCCGGTGAAGTCTGTGGCCGAATTGGTGAGCTACATGAAGGCCAACCCCAACAAGCTGTCTTTTGGTTCGCCCGGCATTGGCACATCCGTGCACGTGTCTGGTGAATTGTTCAAATCCTTGACCGGCACCAGCATGACGCATGCCCCCTATAAGGGGCGGCAATTTGCCATCCCAGACCTGGTGGGCGGCAGCATTCAGTTGATGTTTGACAACATGCCCTCGGCTTTGCCCATGGCCAAAGAGGGCAAGATCCGCGCACTGGCGGTCACCACGGCCAAGCGCTCATCGGCTGCGCCCGATATCCCTACCGTGGCCGAAACCGTTCCCGGCTTTGAGGCCACCACTTGGTTTGCTTTGTTTGCACCGGCCAACACCCCCAAACCCATCATTGACCGGTTAAATGCCGAGGTCCAACGCGTGTACCGCTTGCCCGATGTGCAAGAGCGCATGCAAAAACTCGGGCTTGAAGCGGTTCTCTCCAGCCCAGAAGAGTTGGCGCGCTACCAGCAAATTGAAATTGTGAAATGGGCCAAAGTGGTCAAAGAGTCTGGGGCCAAGGCAGAATAAGCCACGTCAGTGCCCTTGCTTTTGCGTCAATTGAGTTTGTCATGGGCAACAACCAAAACGAAATGGCAGTTGAGCGCTTTCGGTTACCCATGCGGGTCTTTGTGCTGGGCGCAACCGGCACTGTGGGTCGTGCCACGGTGGCCGCATTGGTGGCCCAGGGCCACCAGGTGGTGTGTCTGGTTCGAAATCGATCTGGGGTGAATGGCGCCTGGTCCCCGCAAGATGCGCCCAAAATGTTGCCCGGTGTTGAGCTTCGTTTTATCGATGCGATCACCCCCCAGTCGCTGGCAGAAGTGGGGTTTCGGGGTGAGCGTTTTGACGCGCTGGTGTCTTGCTTGGCCTCTCGCACGGGCTCGCCCCGCGACGCTTGGGCGATTGACCACCAAGCCCATGTGGATGCCTTGAAGGCGGCCCAAGCCTCAGGTGTGGGGCATATGGTGTTGCTGTCTGCCATTTGTGTGCAAAAGCCCTTGCTGGCTTTTCAACACGCCAAGCTGGCTTTTGAAAAATGCCTGATCGAGTCGGGCATCAATTACTCCATCGTCAGGCCCACGGCGTTTTTCAAATCCTTGTCGGGTCAAATCGAGCGTGTGCGCCGTGGCAAACCGTTTTTGTTGTTTGCGGATGGCCAGTTGACTGCTTGCAAGCCCATCAGCGACGCAGACTTGGGCCAATTTTTGGCAGGCTGTTTGACCGATCCTGAGCGGCACCGCCGCATCTTGCCCATTGGCGGGCCTGGGCCAGCCATCACCCCTTTGCAGCAAGGCCAATACCTGTTTGAGTTGATGGGCCAAACACCGCGCTTCAAGCGCGTGCCTGTGGGTTTGCTGGACGCCATCATCGCCACTTTGTCTGTGTTGGGCAAGCTGTCATCCACTTTGGCCGACAAGGCAGAGTTGGCCCGCATCGGGCGTTATTACGCCACCGAATCGATGTTGGTGTGGGACGAAAAAACTGGCCGCTACGATGCCGACGCCACCCCATCGACCGGCAGCGACACCCTGTGGCAGCATTACCAAGCCTTGGTCAGTGGGGGCCAATCTAGCGAACTGGGCGATCACTCGGTTTTTTGATTGGCTGGGCTGCTGATGTCTGGGCATTGGATATTCTCTTTGGGCTTGTGGTGTCAAGCCCGCCATGGCTTTGAACCCCTGGTGAAGCAAGTTACAGTAAAAAAACATTTCTGAAGAGATCGCCATGAATTTTCAAACCCAGCACCTCGCCACCTTGGCCAAATACGCCGGCATCAGCTTCATTGCAGGTGCGGTCAACCACGGCATGTTCACCGAGGAAAGGTCGTTTTTCACGGCGGCCTTGGGCGTGGCTTTTTATCTGATTGGCGCGGCCATGGAGCTCAAAGCCTCCAATGACGCCAGCAAACGCTGGGGTGATTTACTGGGGTTTGGCATCGTCGCATCCATCGGTCTGGGGTTTTTCACCGGCGGTTTGCAGCATTTCCCAGATTCGCCACAACGCAGCTTGTGGGTGGTGCCGTTGGGCTTCTTTTTGAGTTTGCTGGCTTTGGACTTCAGCCAAGAATGGCGCAGTCGCATGGGGCTCAAGCCCTTGGTTATCTACACCGGCAGCACCGGTGCCTTGGTGATAGCGGGGGCTTTTTTCGCAGCCTCGCATTGGTCACAAAACCCTGGCGACGGCCATGACCATGCCCACAGCCACGACAGCTCGCCCGTGGCCGCAACTGCCGATGCGGCCGCCATTCGCAATGTGGTGATTGAGGTCGATGACAACATGCGCTTCGACCCGGGCACCTGGCAAGCGCAGCAAGGTGAGGTGTTGCGCTTGATTGTGGTGAACACCGGCAAAGTCAAGCATGAATTGGTGGTGGGGCAAGCCCGTGAACTGGCTGAGCATGCCAAATCGATGCGCCAGTCCAAAGGGGAGCATCACCACCATGACAACGCCGTCTCTGTGGAGCCTGGCCAATCGGCCATTTTGATGTTCACCTTTGACAAGGCGGGTGAATGGGGCATGGCCTGTTTTGAGCCTGGCCATTACGAGGCAGGGATGAAGGGCTTGGTGCAGGTCAAGCCCCAAACCTGAATCGGCGAGGTTGGCCCGCAAGCCCTCACCGCCAGGGCTTAAAAATTAAGTTTGATACCGCTGTCTTGCACTTCAATGCTGTTCAGGCGTTTACCGATCATGTCGGGCACATGGTAGACAGATGTGCCATCTAACAGGGTCAGCAAGGTGGCGTTGAGTGTGCTGGCAACTGCAGCAGGCAGCTCTTTGCCATCGGCGGTGCTCAACTTCAAAACATTGACTTTTGAAATCTCAATGTCGCCTTTGTCCTTGTTCCAAACTGGTTGGGTGTCGATGCAAAAGTCACCATTGAATTTGGGCAGCTTGCTGGCCCAGGTGCCACACAGCTCTACTTTTTGACGCTGCTTGCTCAACGCCATCGTGGGCTTGTCCAGGGTGATGGTGGCTTTTTCTTTGGGGAATTTTTTGACCACGGCGATGTCGATCAAGCCTTTGGGCACGCTGAGCGAAATGGCTTGGGCGCTTCCAGCGAAAACCAACCAAGCCAGTGTGATGTAAATGCTTTTGTTCATGGTTCAAGTGCGGGTTAAGGTGCAGGCACAAAGGTATCGATGAACTGGTTGATCTCTTGCTCAGCCACCGGGCCTGCAAACAAGCCTTCACGCCAGCGCAAGGGAATGGCGTCAAAGCCCAACCATGCGCCCAACAAAGCCCCCAGCACCGCACCACGGTGGCAGTTGTCGCCCCCGGCATTGGTGTTGGCAACCAGGGCAGCCTCAAAGTCTTGGCTGTAGCGTGCGGCCAAATACAACACGCTGGGAAACGAGTCTTCGATGTAACACGCGGGGCTGTACATGGCCCCAATCACTTGGCTGACGCTCACAGAGCTCCCCGGCGCCTTGGCCAACAAGGCGCTCAAACCTTTGCCCAATGGGGAGGCGTGGCTTTGCAACCAAGCGACCATGTCGGCCGGGGGTGAAAACACAATACCAGCCAATATCTGGGCATAGGCCGTGGCAAACACCTCCAAGGGTTGCGACACATGGGTCAAGCGCAGTTGTGTCAAAGCCGCCGCGACGGCTTGGTCAGCGCCGTGCTGGGCTGCAGTGCCCAAGATCACGGGCGCCAAACCCACCAAGCCGCCAATAGATGCAGTGTCGTGTCCGGTCTCACCGGCGCACTGGTGCGGTGGCACGCCACGGGCCCAGTTGGCAAAAAAGTCTCGGTGGTAAGACTCGGCATAGGTGTCGTTGTGGCTGTCGGGCGTGGTCATGAAGTCCACATAGTTGGACAAAAAGTCTGCGGTGTCGTGCCCTTGCTGGTGGGTCATGGAGCGCATGACCAGCCTGGCGCACAAGGCGTTCAAGGTGTTTTCACCCGCTTGCATGCCTTGGTGGTAATGGCGGTTGGGCGGCCCCCAGTGGTGTTTCTTGCCCTTGAGAATGACTTCGCCCACCACTTCACCCGACTGTGCACCGCGACCGGCGCGTGCCGTGCTCGACAAAGACATGATGGAGCTGGGGTGGTGCGCTTTGGGCGCTTGGAAGTCACGCACCTCGCCAAAGTCGCGCTGCAAATCGGACAAACGGTAGTACCAATGCACCGGCATGGACAGGGCGTCGCCCACCAACATGCCCCACAAAGCACCTCGGATGCGGTCAGCAGGGGTCAAAGTCTTGGGTTCAGCGTGTGGCGTCATGGT
>CAMDLJ010000151.1 GCA_945901665.1 Bordetella parapertussis
GTCCGGACTGCACAGGACGGCGCAGGAGGTAACACCTCTCCACCGCGAGGTGAGGATCAGAGCAACAGAGACGAGCCGATTAAGTTCGGGTGAAACGGGCAATCTCTGCGCGCAGCAACACCAAGTAGGCCCATCGGGCGCCGCAAGGCGCCCACCCGTGGTTCCGCGGGCCGAGTGGGCGGGTAGGTGGCACCGAGCCGGGTGGGCGACCCCCGGCCCAGATCAATGGCGGTCACGCTTTGGGCAACCAAAGCGCACAGAATCCGGCGTATCGGCAGACTTCACACTTTTTTAAGACGCTGTACCCAGGTCACCTGAGTCGATTGACTTTTTGGGCATGGGGGCCCAGCAACTCCATGTGCGAAGCGCGCGAGGCAGCCGCATAAGCCGTCCGAGTCACTTCTTTTTGAAATGCAATCGGTGCGATGGCCACGATGCCGTGGTTGGGTTTAGACAGATGGGGAAACCAGTCCTCGGTCAAAGGCAGCAGCGCAAGCCTTCGCGCATCCAGCACGAACGGCTTTTGCCCCAGGGCCTTGGCTTGTGGTGCATCGACCAGCATCACACCCGTTGGCGTTGGCACGGATGGGTCCCATGTGACCGATGTGGTGTAGATCGTTAAAAGCCTGTTGACTGTCACGTCTTGCACATAGGCCAAATGTAAATGGTCTGCAGGCCCTGCAAGATGGGGTTGCTCTCGCAGGGGAAATCGGCACCAAATGAATGACCCAGCCGGTATGACGGCTGTATTCACTCAGCCCAGCCGCTGATCAAGTCCAAATAGGCTTGGCGCTGGGCCAATTCTTGGGGGCTATCGCCCTCGCGCTGCATGGTGAGCAAACGTTGGGTGGAGGGTTCTGGCGCGAACACCGTCAACGATGTATCTGTGGTGTTGCTTGCGGGTCTTGCGGATTGGGGCCGAACGTCTCTCAAAATCAATGTTTCGATGTAATTGGTCAAGGTTCTGTTTTCCAAAACCGCGCAAGCCTTGGCTTGGTTCAACAAGTCTTGATCGATTCTGATGGTCATGGATTGGCGCATGCGATTCCCCGTTTGCGAACGATGAATGTAATGCTGCTGGCTTGCACCGTCAATACATTCGGCGGTTTTCACCATGACCCTGACTTCTGCGTGTGATGCGGGTGCGCGTCCTGGTTGCATCCTCCACGCGAGGACTCACTTGGCCGCAAAGCGCCTCGCCAGTGGGTCAATCAGCAGTTTTTCGCCGGCATAAAAAAGCAGCACGATGGCCAGGCAGGCGGCCACCACGGTGGTGATGTCGGCCGAACCTTGGGCGCGCAGCATCAAAAACCCCAGGCCCGAGGTCGAGCCCATCAACTCGGCCACCAACGCGATCTTCCAGGCCACGCCATAGGCGATGCGCAGGGCACCCATCACATACGGCAGCATCAGCGGCAGCCCCACTTGCAGCACCAAGCGCCTGCGCGACCGGGTGAAGCTGGTGGCCATCTCCAGCATATCGCGGTCCATCTGGCGCAAACCCTCGCCAATGCTGATGAGGCAAAACGGAATCAAGATGGCCAGTTGTACAAACACAATGGCAAAGTGCCCGGGCGGGAACCAGATGGCCGCCAAGATGGCCCAGCCGATCGATGGGAAGGCGTTGAAAAACGGTTGCAGCACGCCGCTGACGATGCCGTCCAAACTGGGCCAGGCCCGCGCCAAAAGCGCCAAGGCCGCGCCGCACACCAAGGCCAACACCACCGCCAACAAGATGCGCAAGGTCGATGCCAGGGTGTGGCCCAAAAACTGCGGGTCGGTGAACAACGCCACCAAGCGCAACGCCACCGCTTGCGGGCCGGGCAGCACATATTCGGGCAGGGTTTGGGCCCACAGGTACCAAGCCAGCAAGGCCAGCAGCACCACGCCATTGGCCAAGGTGTTGGAAAAGCGGGCTTTCATGCGGCCACCCCAAATTGGCGGGTGCAATATCTTTCGAGCGGCAAAAACACCCAGCGGTCGGCCAAGCTGACAAAGCCAATGATGAGCAAGATGACGGCAAACAAAATCGCCGTGTCATAGTCTTGCCGCGCCACATTGATGAGGTAACCCAAACCTTGGCCGCCGCCAAACAACTCGGCGGTGAGGGTCACCTTCCAGGCCACGCCGAACATGATGCGTAAGGTCACGGCGGCAAACGGCACCAGCGCCGGCAAGGTGAGCAGCCGCCAGTGGCGCAGCGGGGCGCGGCCAAAGCTGCGGCCCATCTCGAGCAGCTCTTTGTCCAGGGCCAGCAAGCCCTCGCGCAGGTTGACCAGGGCAAACGGCAGCAGCACCGCCACGATGGTGAACACCACCGTGGTGCTGGACACGCCAAACCAAATCACCGCCAGCAAGGTCCAGCCAATGCCCGAAAAAGCACTCAAAAACGGGCTCAGGCGGCGGTGGATCAAGGCCGCGCTCCAACCCCAGGCATGGGCGGTGAAGGCCATCGCCGCGCCCAACACAAACGAGATGGCGATGGCCGAGCCAATGTGCAGGAGCGTCACCGCCAGATGACCCAGGCGCTGTGGGTTGGTGGCAAACGATGCCATGGCCCGCGCCACCTCGGCCGGTGGCGGCAAGATGTAAACCGGCACATGGCCCTTCGACGCCCACCAAGCCAGGGCCAATACCGCCACAAAGCCCCAGGCCCACAGGCGCTGACGGGTTTGCAGCGTCAACCCCGAGGGGGCTGAAACATGAACAGCGCCGACGCTCACGCGCGCAGTGTTTTGTCCCACACCAAAGAGCGCAGGTCGGGCACGTTGGCGATCATGCCCATGTCCTTGCCGATTTGCCAGGCTTGGCTCACGGCCTTGAATTGCGCATCGCCAAAAATACCGGGCACGTTGGTGGTCTTGTCAAACCACCAGTCAAAAAACTTGCGCTCGATGTTGGCCTGCTTGGCCATGGCCCCAAACACCTCTTCGCGGTTGCTCAAGGCATAGGCACTGGAGGCCTTGAACATGCGGTTGAATTCGGCAAAGGCCTCGGGCCGCGCCGCCAAGCGCTCGGGATAAGACACATTGATGGCCGACACCAAGGGTCCGTAGTACTCGTTGAGGATTTGCCCGGTTTCGCAGATGTTGACAAAGTCACCGCTTTGCATGGCGCGCCAGGCTTGGCTGTGGATCAAGCTGGCCGCATCGGCTTGACCGGTGGCCAGGGCTGCGGGCAGGTTGGGGGCTTGCACCTCGACTTGGCGCACATCGCCACCTTCGAGTGCCATGTTCAAGCCAAACTTGCGTCGCATGGCTTCGCGCACAAACATATAACCGGTGGAGCGCAGCCCGTACGAGGCCAAAGTTTTGCCCTTGAGGGCGGCCACGCTTTTGATCGGGCTGTCTTTTTTGACCCAAACGCCACCGCCTTCGCCCACCGGCGAGGCATGCAGCGCCGCTGACAAGATGCGCAAATCCAAGCCGCGTGCGGCCGCTGCGGGCACGCCAATCACGGCGGTCATCACCACGTCAAACTGTTTGGTCGAGGTGGCTTGCAGCAATTGGGGAATCAAAAGGCCCGACACTTCCAAGTCGATCAGGTCGGACTTGACCTTGCCGTTTTTAATCGCCCAGACCACCGCATCGAATGCCGGGTCGAGCAAATAGGCGTAAGTGATTTTGGTGCGCGTTTGTGAGCGCGACAAACCATGGGTCAAAAAAGCAGGGGCCGAAGCGGCGGCCAAAAAGTGGCGTCTTTTCATGGTGCGGTGGTCTCCGTTGAGGGGTCAAAGCCAAGGGTGTGAAACAGTTGCTCCAAGCGCTGGCGCAGCGCTTGCAGGGCGGGGTCTTGGTGCAGGTGGCGTGGGCGCGGTGCATCCACCACGATGCTCTCAAGCACGCGGGTGGGTTTGTTGGACAGCAACACAATGCGGTCGGCCAGCCAAATGGCCTCTTCGATGTCGTGGGTGACAAACACCACGGTGCGCTGGGTTTCTTGCCAAATGCGCACGATTTCTTGGCGCAGGCGCAATCGGGTGTTGGGGTCCAGGGCTGAGAAAGGCTCGTCCATCAACACGATCGAGGGGTCGACCGCCAAGGCGCGGGCAATGGCCACGCGCTGGCGCTCGCCGCCCGACAGCATGGACGGAAATTTGTGCGCCGAAGTGCCCAGCCCCACCAGGTCGAGCAAGGCCTGGGCCTTGGCGCTGTGCTGCCGGGCCGCCGCGCGCCCCGAGCGCAATTCGACCCCGAGCAGCACGTTGTCCAGCACGTTGCGCCAAGGGGCCAAGCGCGGCGACTGAAACACAAACGCCACCTGTTCCCAGGCCTGGCTGGGCGGCAAGCCCGCCACCTCGACGCGGCCGCCGTTGGCTTGCAGCAAGTCGCCCATCAGGCGCAGGCTGGTGGACTTGCCGCAACCCGAGGGACCGAGCAAACAGACAAATTCGCCTTGGCGCACCTCAAAGCTCAGGTCCTCAAAAATGGTTTCGCTGCCAAAGCGCAGTTGCACATGGTCCAAGCGAACAGCAGTGTTGTTCATGGGTCAGGGCCAATACTTCCAGCGTTGGCGCCCGGCCGGGTCGTTGTGAACGCTGGACGGGTGGTCGATGAGCAGGGTTTGCCCATCAGACCCATGGCGCGGCCAGTGCGGCAGGCCTGTGTGGTTGGGGTCACCATGGCGGGCAAAGGCCGCCCAGGTGTTGCGCACGGTGGCGGCCAATGCGGCTTTTTCGCTGGCGTCGGCGCCTTCGAGCATGGGCGCATGCCAGTGCGCCAAGGTGTCGAACATGAAGGGCAGCTCGATGCAGTGGCAGCCCCCAAAGCGGTTGCCTGGCGCTGTCCAGTCAAAGCGGTACACCCAAGCACCGCGCCCAGTGGCGTGCAGTCGCTCGGCAAATTGATAGACGCCGCTGCCAAAGGATGCGTCACCCAGCATGCAGCCCAAAACCTGGGCTGCGTGGTCGCTGCCGGCGCGCTGCTGGTACTCGGCAATGGCCTCGTCAGCGGCGGCGCCAAATTTGGTGGCAAACACAGAGCGCACTTGCTCTGGCGTGGCGTTTTGGATGGCTTCGTCATTACCAAAAAACGCCGCCATTTCGTGGCGGGTATAGCCCACCATCACGTCTTTGTCAGCGGCACCAGCGGTGGCCGCAGCAATGGTCTCGTCGCCCAGCCATTGGTGGTCGATCACCGGGATGAAGGGCGGCGTGGTGTTGGCAAATGCGGCCAATTCGCGCGCGGCTTTCACCTGGGCTTGGCCGATGTCTTGCACCGAGGCGTCGCGCCATTGCGCGGCATCGGTGATGCCCAGGTGTTTTTGCACCGACAGCGCAATCCGCTCAGCCTGCGGCATGTCGCGCAAGGTGCGGCCAAACGGGGCGCTTTGGATCACGCAGCGGCGAAAGTGCTGGCGCACTTGGGGCATGGCCAGCATGGCCAAGATGGACAGGCCGCCAGCCGATTGGCCCGCCACCGTGATGTTGTCGGGGTCGCCTCCAAAGGCGGCGATTTCGCGCGCCACCCATTCCAGCGCGGCGCATTGGTCCATCAGCCCCAAGTTGGGCGGGCTCACGCCGGGCAAGTGCATGAAGCCCAATGCCCCCAAGCGGTGGTTCACGCCCACCACCACCATGTCGTTGTGCTGCGCCATGGGCACGCCGCTGTACCAGTCCAGCGAGCCCGCCCCGGTCCAAAATGCGCCGCCGTGCAACCACAGCAGGACCGGGCGGCGCGCGCCATCGGCGGCCGGGGTGGCGATGGTCAGGGTCAGGCAGTCTTCGCCTTGGGGTTCGTCAAAGTCGCCCATGGCTGCACGCAAGCGCGATGGCGGTTGGGGCGGAATGGGGCCGTTGTGGCTGGCGTCGCGCACGCCGCTCCAAGGCGTCAGCGGTGTGGGCGGTGCAAAGCGCAAGGCGCCCACCGGGGCTTGGGCGTACGGCACGCCGCGAAACACACACACACCTTGTTCCACTGCGCCGGCCAAGCGGCCCAGCGAGGTGTTGGCTTGCGGGGCAGAAGTCATGGGAAAACCTTTGAAGGGGGGGTCACGGCACACCGCCATGGCCCCTGGGTCGGAAAAGGGTGTGAATTCACTTTAACCCAAACCGACAAGGGCCTGCGATCAATGGGTCAATTCTCGGATGTGGTCCACATGCGCTTGCAATGAACGCTTGGCCACCGGCCACAAGCGCTCGGGCGTGTCGTTGTAGGCCACGGCCACCCAGTCGTCGAGCGTGCCATCGGGCTGGGCTTGCATGGCGCGGGCGATTTTGGCCTCGCGCTGCAAGCGGTGCGCTTTGAGGCGGCGAATCACATCGCTGGCATCAAAGGGCTCACCGGGCAGGTTGCCCAATACATAACCATGGGCGGGCAGGATCAAGCCAATGTGGTCGCTGGCGCAGGCTGCCAGCAGTTTGTCCAACGAATCGAGGTAGCGCCCCATGTGGCCGTCGGGCGGGCTGATGACGGTGGTGCTGCCGTTGAGCACATGGTCTCCGCTGAACAGCAAGCCGTCTTCTTCCAGCACCAGGCACAGGTGGTTGGCCGCGTGGCCCGGCGTGTGGATGGCGCGCAAGCTGTGGGTGACGCCGCCACCCTGCAACACCACACGCTCGCCATCGGCGAGTTCGCGTTCGGGGCTAACGCGGCTGTCGGGCCGGGCCGTGTCGGCGCTGGCCAGCCCCAAGATGGGCGGGTGGTGGCCGT
>CAMDLJ010000152.1 GCA_945901665.1 Bordetella parapertussis
TGCGCAAAGAGATAGGCAAATGCCCGTCAAGATCAGTGCCGGGCGAAAGCTCAGACCGTTGAGGCGTCCCCACTCCCAACTGGCCGCAGCCATCAGAATCAGGGTGAACAAGGCCAAGGGTTCTGGGGGTGTTGCAAACAATGCCGGCAAAAGAAGCGCCAACAAAACCAGGGCGGTGATGATGCGCTGCTTGAGCATGAAACCTTGACCGTCTCAGACGGACATGATGTCCTGCTCTTTGGCCGCGATCAATTTGTCCACATCGGCGATGTGTTTGTCGGTGATTTTTTGAACCTCGGCCTCAGAACGCTTTTGCTCATCCTCAGAGGCCAGTTTGTCTTTGACCAATTTCTTCACCGCGTCATTGGCGTCACGACGCAAATTTCGAATCGATACTTTGGCGTTTTCGCCCTCGCTGCGCACCACCTTGGTCAACTCCTTGCGGCGCTCCTCGGTCATGGGTGGCATTGGAACGCGGATCAGGTCACCCATGGACGCGGGATTGAGGCCCAAATCGCTGTCGCGAATGGCTTTTTCAATTTTGGCCCCCATGCCCTTTTCCCAAGGCTGAACGCTGATGGTGCGTGCATCGAGCAAACTCACATTGGCCACTTGGGTGAGGGGTGTGAGGTTGCCGTAGTAGTCCACTTGAACAGAGTCGAGCAAACCAGGGTTGGCTCGGCCGGTGCGAATTTTGGTCAAACCATGGGAAAAAGCCTGAATGGATTGATCCATTTTGCTTTCCATGGTTTTTTTGATGTCAGCGATCGTCATGCTGCTTGTCTCCTGTGCTGAGTTTTTTCAGGCGTGGACCAAGGTGCCTTCGTCCTCACCCATGATCACCCGTTTCAGGGCGCCATTTTTGACGATGGAGAAGACTTTGATGGGCAGCTTTTGGTCGCGGCACAGGGCAAACGCCGTGGCGTCCATGATGCCCAAATTGCGCCCAATGGCTTCGTCGAAACTGATGGTGCTGTAGCGAGTGGCAGTGGGATCTTTGTGCGGGTCTGCGGTGTACACACCATCCACCTTGGTGGCTTTAAGGACCACTTCGGCACCAATTTCAGCCCCGCGCAAAGCCGCTGCTGTGTCAGTGGTGAAAAATGGGTTGCCTGTACCCGCAGCAAAAATAACCACCTTGCCTTCTTCCAAATATTGCAAGGCCTTGGGGCGCACATAGGGCTCGACCACTTGCTCGATGCCAATGGCCGACATCACGCGCGCTGTCAAACCTGCCTTGTTCATGGTGTCGGCCAACGCCAATGCGTTCATCACGGTGGCGAGCATGCCCATGTAATCTGCGGTGGCGCGGTCCATGCCGACCGACCCACCGGCCACACCACGAAAAATGTTGCCCCCGCCAATCACCACGGCCACCTCCACGCCCAATCGGGTGACTTCGGCCACTTCTTCGACGATGCGCACAATGGTGGCACGGTTGATGCCAAAGGCATCATCCCCCATCAATGCCTCCCCAGACAGCTTGAGCAGTATGCGCTGATGGGCGGGCTTGGGGGATGACATGTTCAGGTTCCTTGCAGATAAATCAAAGTGTAATGGCAGTCCTGGCAGCACAATGGCCAAGAACCACGTCACGCCTGCATGTGGCCAGGCGTGACCTGGACTTGTCAAGCGCCTTGCTTGGCGGCTGCAACCTGGGCAGCAACCTCGGCTGCGAAATCGTCTACTTTTTTCTCGATGCCCTCACCCACCACATACATGGTGAATGAATGGATGGTGGTTTGAGTAGCCTTGAGCATTTGCTCAACGGTTTGCTTGTCATTCTTCACAAACACTTGGTTGAACAAAGACACTTCTTTGAGGTACTTTTGAACCGAGCCTTCGATCATCTTGGCGGCAATGTCGGCCGGCTTGCCCGATTCTGCGGCTTTCGCTGTCGCCACAGAGCGCTCTTTATCGATCAGTTCTGCGGGAACATCTTGACTGGTCAAAGCCACGGGCTTCATGGCGGCCACATGCATGGCCACGTCTTTGGCAGCTTGTGCGTCCCCGGTGTACTCCACCGCCACACCAATGCGTGTGCCATGCAGGTAGTGTGCGAAATCGTGGCCACGGTTGAAGCACTTGAAACGGCGCAAGCTCATGTTCTCGCCAATCTTGCCTATCAATCCTTTGCGCACGTCTTCCAAGGTTGGGCCAAAGCCGTCTTGGCTGTAGGGCAGGGCGCCCAAAGCGTTCAAATCACTGGGGTTGTGTTGCGCGATCAACTCGGCAGTGGCCTGCGCCATGGCCAAAAAGCTGTCGTTTTTGGTCACAAAGTCTGTTTCGCAGTTGAGTTCGACCAAAGAACCCACTTTGCCATTGGCATGGGCAGAGACAACGCCTTCGGCTGTCACGCGGCTGGCGGCCTTGCCGGCTTTGCTGCCGAGCTTGACCCGCAACAACTCTTCAGCCTTGTCCATATCCCCCTCGGCTTCGGTCAAGGCTTTTTTGCACTCCATCATGGGGGCATCGGTTTTGGCGCGCAGCTCGGCGACCATGCTTGCAGTGATTGCGACCATTGGTGTTCTCCGTAAGAAATCAAATGATGTTGAAAAAATAAGGCTGTGAAAAAGGGGCTGCTCGAGCCCCTTTTGGCAAACGCCTGTCTCGAAAAATATCAGGCGGATGCGGCCTCGTCGACCTCGACAAACTCGTCGTCACCTTCGCCAACGGCTTTGACAATGTCGTTGACGGCATTGGCGCGGCCTTCCAAGATGGCGTCGGCAATGCCACGCGCATACAAAGTCACGGCCTTAGAGGAGTCGTCGTTACCAGGAATGACATAGTCAATGCCTTCGGGCGAATGGTTGGTATCGACCACGCCAATCAGTGGTATGCCCAATTTTTTGGCCTCGGCGATGGCAATTTTGTGGAAACCCACGTCGATCACAAAGATCGCATCGGGCAAGGTGACCATGTCTTGAATGCCACCAATGTCTTTTTCCAGCTTTTCGAGTTCGCGGGCGAACATCAATTGCTCTTTTTTGCTCATGGCGTCCAAGCCCAGTTCTTGCTGCGCTTTCATGTCCTTGAGTCGCTTGATCGATGTTTTGACGGTTTTGAAATTGGTCAACATGCCGCCAAGCCAGCGCTGATCCACATAGGGCACGCCTGCTCGCTGGGCCTCTTGGGCCACAGTGTCTCGGGCCTGACGCTTGGTGCCCACCATCAAAACGGTGCCACGGTTGGAAGCCAATTGGCGCACGAACTTGGTTGCCTCTTGAAACAAGGGCAATGTTTTTTCCAGGTTGATGATGTGAATTTTGTTGCGATGACCGAAGATGAACGGAGACATCTTGGGGTTCCAAAAGCGGGTTTGGTGTCCAAAGTGGACGCCGGCTTCTAGCATTTCGCGCATGGTGACTGACATGGTATTTCTCCAAAGGTTGGGTCTAAAATCCAGCCCTTCATTGACCCACTTGTGAAAACGGGTCAACACCTTGTGGGGGCTGGTTTGGGATTGATTCATCAACCGTGAAAGACCGATCCCTCACGTCAACAAAACCCAATGATCTTAACATATACACGCACCGCCTCGCCTGGGCCACATGACTGGGCTGCCCTATGAAGGTCGCCGTCATAGGGGCAGGCATTGTCGGCGTGAGCACCGCCTACGAACTGACCCGCCAAGGACACACCGTCACGGTTTTTGAACGCCACGGCAGTGTGGGGGAAGAAACCAGTTTTGCCAATGCCGGTGTGGTCGCGCCGGGGTATGTCACACCCTGGGCAGCCCCGGGCATGCCCTGGAAAGTGTTCCTGCATTTGTTTGGGCGCCATGCGCCAGTGCGCCTGGGATGGCCCAGCGGCGCCGAAATTTCCTGGATGGCATCTTGGCTCAAGGCCTGTCGCGCCAGCCCATACTTCACCAACCGCGAGCGCATGCAGCGATTGGCGTTTTACAGTCGCGAACAACTGCATGACACTGTCGCTCGCGAACGCATTGATTTTGATCGATCTGAAGGCTATATGGTGCTGTTGCGCAGCGCCAAAGACTTGGCGTTGGCGCAAAACAATTTGGAGTTCTTGCGCGATGCCGGGGTCACCCACAAATTGCTCGATGCCGCGCAAGCCTTGGCGCTGGAGCCGGCGCTGAATCCGGAAACGGCGCTGCACGCAGCCATTTATTTGCCCCAAGATGAGGTGGGCAATTGCCGCCAATATGCCTTGCTGCTGAAACAAAAAGCAGAAGACTTGGGCGTGCGTTTTGCGTTCAACACCACGCTTTTACCCCTGTCACGCAGCCAGCCCACCCAATTGCAGGTCAAAGGCGCTGGCTCAGCAGGGCCCTTTGATGCCGTGGTGGTCTGTGCCGGCATGGGCAGCTTGCCTTTGCTGCACCCTTTGGGTGTGCACTTGCCCATGGTTGCTGTTCATGGCTACTCTGTCACTGCGGCCATTCGTAACCCTTTAGACGCCCCGCGCAGCGGCTTGATGGATGAACGTTACAAAGTATCCATTTCGCGTTTAGGCCAGCGCATTCGGGTCGCTGGCAGTGCCGAATTGGGGGGCTCTGCGCAAAAGCACAATCCAGCGGCCCTGGAAACCTTGTACAAAGTATTGAGCGACTGGTTCCCCGGCGGGGCCAAAATTTCCGATAACTTGCAAATTTGGAAAGGTGCCCGGCCCATGTTGCCCGATGGCCCACCCATCCTGGGGGCCAGCGGCGTGCCCGGTGTGTGGCTCAACTTGGGCCACGGCTCCAGTGGGTGGGCTTTGGCCAGTGGCAGTGCCAAGGTCTTGAGCGACTTGGTCAGCGATCGCCCACCAGAGATTGATATCAGCGGCCTGGGGTTGGACCGCTTTCGCAGTTGACTCACTGGTCTGCCAAACACCATGCAACGGATCACGCCATTCACCGAATGGCCCTTGCACGGGGTGGCCAAAACCCGCGCCATTGAAACCCAAGCCCTCAGCACCCACCCAACACCTAGCCTGATGCAGCTTGCCGGTCAGTCTGTGGCACAACTGGCGATGGCTTGGGCGCCCCATGCCCAACGCATTTGGGTCGCTTGTGGGCCTGGTAACAACGGCGGCGATGGTTTGCATGCCGCACTGCATTTGCAAGCCCTGGGGAAAGATGTTTGGCTCACCCTTTGTCCTGGCGAACACCCGTCGGCTGATGTCCTGGACGCTTTGGGCCAGGTAAAAAAAGCAGATATCCCCATTCATGACCGAGCACCCGCCCACTGGGATTTGGGCATCGATGCATTGTTGGGCTTGGGCCACGATCGCCCCCCGCTAGGTCGGTTGCAGCAGCACATGCATCTTTTGCGACTAGCGCACACGCCTTTGCTGTGCGTGGATGTACCCACTGGCTTGATGTCAGACAGCGGCCATTGGATGGATGCCGCATTGAGCCCCCAACGCGCCGCTCCCTTGGCGACTTTGAGCTTGCTCACCCTCAAGCCGGGTTTGTTCACCCTCCAAGGCAAAGATGCGTGCGGCGAAGTTTGGTTCGATGACCTGGGTCACCCCGCTGGCCCGGCATATCGGCCAGACGCCAGCTTGATCTCGCCCCGCCCCCTCAGCCCCAAATCCCACAACAGCCACAAAGGCAACCATGGACACGTCTTGGTGCTGGGGGGTGCGCCTGGCATGACCGGGGCCGCAGTTTTAGCAGCGTTGGCCGCATTGCACGCAGGCGTGGGCAAGGTGGTCTTAGGTTTGCTCAACCCCAGCGCTCTAGCAGGTGTGCAAACCCAATACCCCAGCCTCATGGCGATGGCACCCGACACATCCACAAGCTTTGAACACACGGTGGTGTGTGGGTGCGGGGGCGGACAAGTGGTTCGCCCACACTTGCCTGTCGTTTTATCGAGGTCAGCGAAATTGGTCCTCGATGCCGATGCACTCAACGCCATCGCGCAAGACAGTGGTTTGCAAACTTTGCTGGTTCGCAGGGCATCGGCCGGCTTGCCCACAGTGCTCACGCCCCACCCGCTGGAAGCCGCGCGACTGCTGGGTTGCTCGGTGGCGCAGGTGCAATCAGATCGGTGCGCTGCTGCTCAGAGCCTGGCCCAGCGCTGGTCTTGTGTGGTGGTGCTCAAAGGAGCAGGCACTGTGGTGGCGGCTCCCAACGAAACGCCGGCGATCAACCCGACTGGAAATGCAAGGTTGGCATGCGCTGGCACAGGCGATGTGCTCGCTGGAATGGTGGGTGCCGCATTGGCCCGCGGCCTAGAGGCCTGGCCAGCTGCGCAATTGGCGGTGTTTCAGCATGGATGGGCGGCCGACCGCTGGCCCGAGGCCGAAACACTCACCGCTGAGGCACTGGCCAAAGCTGTTCATTTGTGATGCGGCCAGCGGCATAAACCGGTCGAGGGCTCAGCCCCGACCTGCAAAAGGCATTTTGGTGGCCATGATGGTTTGAAACATCACATTGGCCTCCAAGGGAAGGTTGGCCATGTGCAGCACGGCCTGACCCACCAAATTCACATCCATCAAAGGCTCCACGGCAATTTGTCCGTTGGCTTGCAAAATACCTGTGGCCATGCGCATGGCCATGTCGGTGCCGGCATTGCCCACATCGATTTGACCCAC
>CAMDLJ010000153.1 GCA_945901665.1 Bordetella parapertussis
TCGGCCTGGCACCAATGGGATGTGCGCAAAGAAAAAAACCCCGATGTCACCCAAGCCTGGTTGGCCATGACCTTGTGGCACAAACCCTTGTTGACCTTGTTTGGCAGCCGCGACCACCGCACCCATGGGGGCCAGCACTGGTTCATCGATCAAGTGCCCGGCGCCAAACGGCAACCGCACCAACTGATTCACCAAGCGGGTCATTGCCTGACCGAAGACAAGGGACCCGAGGTGGCTTTGGCCTTGCTGCAATTCATTGACCGGCCCCAAGTCAACCCCCACTTGCCGCCCACCACAAGCTGGGTGCAGACCTGAACCAGCAAGCGACCAGGGCGTGAATAGATTCTGCGCCGCTGTGCCCAAGGGCGCCAGCCCGCTTTCCCGAAATGGGTCAAGCTCGGGGTGATGGTTGGGGTTGGGGCAAAAGGGGCCGCATCAAGCCTGGCACAAACGGCGCACTTCGTCGGGAATGGGCAAGCCCACAATGCCCGGCACCTTGCCTTCTTTGGCCCCCGCAAACAAGCGCACCTCGGTGCACTCCATGATCAATTCGGTGTCGCGCATCACCCGGTGCAAAAAAGTAAAACTCTTGTTGCCCCAGTGGGTGACGCAGGTGTGGATGTCCAGGCGATCGCCGTAACTCGTGGTTTGAACAAACCGCGCCTGGGTGTTGACGATGGGCGTGCCAATGATGCCCCAGGTGGCGGCCGTCTCATGCCATGGCGGCACACCGGCTGAGATAAAGAAATGGCGAGCCGAGGCGTCGATCCAGCGAAAAAAATTGGGAAACCACACAATGCGGGCTGGGTCACAGTCGCCAAACTCCACCTGAATGGTGAATACCGTGGTGCGGGGGGTGGGGGCATCTGACAATTCAGTCACCTCGGATGTTGCGGGTTTTGATCAATTGGCCGAAACGCTCGCTGTCGGTTTTGGCGCTTTGGCCAAAATCAGCGGCGCTCATGGGCGCGGGAATGCCGCCCAAGGCCTGGATGCGGTCTTTCACCGCAGGCGTGGCGAGCGCGGCATTGATTTCTCGGTTCAAGCGTTGCACCACCTCGACCGGTGTGCCCGCAGGGGCATAAAAACCAAACCAAGAGTCGGCATCAAAACCCTTCAAGCCCAGCTCATCCAAGGTGGGCACATCGGGGAACAAGGGCGAGCGCTTGGGGCTGCCCACGGCCAGCATTTTGAGCTTGCCCGAGCGCACATGTTGCAGGCCAATGCCGGGGTCAAACATGAAATCGATTTGACCAGCGAGCAAGTCTTGCATGGCGGGCGCCGCACCTCGGTAGGGCACATGCACCGCAAAGGTTTGGGATTGCGCCTTCATCATCTCGGCGGCCAAATGTGGCGAGCTGCCATTGCCAGGCGAGCCAAAACTGAGTTTGCCGGGGTTGGCTTTGACAAAGTCCAAAAAGGTTTTGAAATCGTTGATTTGCAAGCTGGGGCGGACCTCTAAAAACACCAAGACGCGGGCCGCTGCGGCCACCGGCACCAGATCTTTCATCGGGTCAAACGGCATCTTGTTGTACAGGTGAGGGTTGATGGACACCATGCCACCCGAGCTCATCAGCAAGGTGTGGCCATCGGCCGCACTTTTGGCCACGGCCTCACCGCCAATGTTGCCGTTGGCCCCGCCACGGTTTTCCACCACCACGCTTTGCCCCAAGGCCTCCCCCAGCGGTTGGGCCACCGCGCGGGCAATTTGGTCGGCTGCGCCACCCGGGGGGAAATTGACAATCACACGGATGGGTTTTTGCGGCCAGCTTGGGGCCTGGGCCAGACCCAAGCCGGCAAAACCAACCAACAGCAAGCCGGTGATCAGGTTGCGGCGCAAGCGATTGGATCGCGTCAAAGGACTCATGGAAATGTCTCCTGAAATAGATGGGGTGGATGGCATCAGCCTTGGGCGGTGCAGGTGCCAAGCATCAGCGCGGCGCCGAGGCGCCGGGCTTGCGCATGAACCGAATGGGCTGCTCTGGCACTGGACGCGCCGGGGCGCCATGGGCGCGCAAAGTCAAGTCCAAGGCCTTGCCCGCATCGTCTTGCAAAGCAGCGGCGCGCGCCTGGGCCACGGCCTGTGCGGCGGCCAGAGGGTCGGGCAAAGCGGCCAAATGGCCCACCAGGTGCTGCAAATGCAATTTGCCGCGCTCGTTGGTCGCGCCATAGCCTTTGATCAATTGACCGCAACACGCCAATTCATGCCCCAGGCCCCAAGTTCGCGCCAAACCTTGCACCACGGCTTGCAGCCAATCCTCGATGGCCAATTGCTCATGGCCAAAGCGCTGGCCATACACCCGCCAGCCCTTGAGGCTGGCCAGGCCGCGCAGGGCCAACATGCCCCCCACCGAATGGGTGCCAATCTTCAAGGGCAAGGCCCAGGGTTCGCGACCGCGCAACACCCGGGCGCGGTCCCAAGCTGTCAAACGATCGGCCCAGGCGCTGGGCAACAAAGCAGCAAACTCGGGAACGCCGGGCTTGAAATGGTCATACACCTTGAGCAGATCATCGGGCCCGGCACGCACCTCTTTGACCACCCGTTCCAGCCGGGTGGATCGACTTTTCAAATCGGCCACGCGGATGATGTCGTCAAACGCCATCCACAAGGCCAACCAGCGCGCCATCTCGCGCGTGACCGCCCACCCATGCATGGCGCTGGCATCGCTGGCGGCCTCGGCCTGCCAGACCTGGCGCATGCGGCGCAAATACACCTGGCCATAAGCGCGGTTTTGGTAATCGGTGACACGTGCCAGGCCCAGGGCCAACATGTCGCGCGCGGGTTCGGGAAAGTCCAACAAGGCGGCCTGGTCCGCAGGGCTCAAGGGGTTGGCAGCGCCCTCGGGCAAGACCTGAGCGGCTACTTCGGCCCATTGGCGTGGGGTGTTCACCGCGTCAAACGCCAGGGCAAAGCCGCGCAAACTGGCCGCAGCTTGGGACCCTTGTCCAATCGCGGCCTCATAGTGCGCGCGCTCAAAGGGCAACAAGCCACTGCCCGCAATCGCACCCAACATCACCGCACTGACCACGGTGCCCGCTTGCTGGGCCATGCTGGCCATGTCCAACACATGGTGTTCAAGGCTAAAGCGGCGCACCACATCGACCAATTGGGCGCTGTCGCGCCGCCCATCGGCCAGTTGCATGCGCTCATGGGTGGTGAAGCTGCGCGCACTCGATGTGATGACGCGGGTGCGATCGGGTGAGGCATAGCCCAAACCGATTTGGCGCGTGGTTTCCAGCAGTTCCGAAGAAACCAAGGCATCCAAGGCCCCGGGTACTGGGTTCAGGCTCAACACCGGACGGCGCCCCCCCAGGTCAGCCAAAGGCTGCGGAAAAATCTCTACGTAGTAAGTGGTGGCCCCCGTGCGCTGGGCCACGCCGGGAATGGACGTGCTTTGCGCGGGGTAACCGGCAATGCGCGCGGCCTCCACCAGCCATTGGCTGAGCACGCCGCCCCCTTCGCCGCCCAAGGCGCACAACAACAAAGAAATCGGTCGGCTTGTGTTCATGGTGTCAAGCCGGTTGCAAGGCACGCACCAAGCGCGAACGCAATGCGTCCCAAACACGCTCCCAGGGTTTGGGGTTTTGCACCACTTCGGCGCGGTAAAAGCTTGGGCACAAGGTGGCGGCGTGGGCATTGGCCCCACACAAACCACAACCCACACAGCCGTCGATCACGGTGGCCACCGGATCGACCTTGAGCGGGTCGGGGTTGTCCTTGAGGGTCAGCGTCGGGCAGCCCGACAAACGGATGCAAGCGTGGTCACCATTGCACACATCCTCATCCACACCGTATTTGACCCGCACCACCCGCTCGCCCCCGCGCAGCATCTTGGCAATCCATGGTTTGATGCGGCGCTGGCGCTCGAGTTGGCATTCACCCTCGGCAATGATGACTTTCAAACCCGCAAAGTCGTGGGTCAAGGCCTCTTTGAGGGTGCGCTTCATCTGCGCCACTTCGTAGGTGTGCACGGTGCGCATCCACTGCACGCCCATGCCACGCAAGGTGGTTTCAATGGTTTGGTTGGTGTGGGCCAAGCTGTGCTGCTTGTCCGGCGCCCCCGCCTTGGCGGCATCGCTGGGCGTGGAGTGGATGTCTTGCGTGCCCGTGGCCGAGGTGTAGCCGTTTTTAAAGATCAACAGCACCGCATCGTCGTTGTTGAACAAGGCGCTTTGCACACCGGTGAGCAAGCCGTTGTGCCAAAAACCGCCGTCGCCCATGATCGCCAAACTGCGCCGCTGCATCATGGGAGACACCCCGGCACGGCTGGCCAAACTCATGCCATAACCCAAGATCGAATGGCCGCTGGAAAAAGGCTCAAAGGTGGCCAAGGCATGGCAACCAATGTCGGCCGCAATGTGCACAGGGCCAATCTCTTTCTGGGCCAACTTGAGGGCGGCAAACACGGGTCTCTCTGGGCAGCCCACGCAAAAGCTGGGCGGGCGCGCGGGCAATGGCACACCCAGCACCTCGGCCACTTCGCCGCGCCGCTGTTGGTTGCGCGCCAGCCATTCTTTCGCGCCCTCGGTCAATGCTGGGTCCAAATAGTGCTGAGCAAAGGCCGTCAGCCCGGTGGACAACACTTCCACGCTGTATTCCCCGGCCAGTGGCAACCAGTCTTTGCCGTGCAAGGCGGTGTTCACGCCGCGCCGGCGCAACAAGGTGGCGATGTCTTGCTCGATGTACTCGGGTTGGCCCTCTTCGATCACCATCACCGCTTGTTTGTCGGCGCAAAAGTCGGCGATTTCATCGGGCACCAAGGGGTAAGTGACGTTGAGCACCAAGATCGGGATATCGCTCTCGCCCCAGGCATTGGCCAAACCCAGTTGTTGCAAGCTGCGCACCAAGGCGTTGTACAAACCGCCCTGCACCACCAAGCCCACATCGGCGTGGCGCCCAGGGAAATGTTCGTTGAGACCATGCTCGGCGATGTAACGGCAAGCGGCCGGAATGCGCTCTTGGGTTTTGAGCTTTTCATGGCGAAAGGTCACCGGCGGGTGCGCCAAGCGCATGTAATCAAATGCCGCCGGGTCTTCCATCAAAGCGCGGGTCGACAAGGCGGGCGAGCGGTTGGCCTTGGTGACAAAGCTGCCCCGCACATGGCAGGCACGGATGCGCAACTCCAAAATGGTGGGCATGTTGGAGGCCTCGGACAAGGCAAAGCCGTGCTCGACCATTTCCACCATTTTGGGCAAATCGGGGCGCGGGTCGAGCAGGCACAAGGTGCTTTTCAAAGCATAAGCATGGGTACGCTCTTGGATCACCGAGGCGCCCTCGCCGTAGTCCTCACCCACCACGATCAAAGTGCCCCCCAGAACGCCCGGGGAGGCCAAATTGGACAAGGCATCGGCCGCCACATTGGTACCCACAATCGACTTCCAAGTCACCGCGCCGCGCAGTGGGTAGTGCAGGCTGGCTCCGAGCATGGCCGCGGCCGAGGCCTCATTGGCACAGGCTTCGACATGCACGCCCAGTTCGTCCATCAACGGCTTGGCTTGTACCATCACGTCCAGCAAATGAGACACCGGCGCACCTTGGTAGCCGCCCACATAAGCCACACCCGATTGCAGCAAGGCTTTGGTGATGGCCAAAATGCCCTCGCCATGGAAGGTGTCGCCTTCTCCCAAGCGCAACGACCCGATCTCATGCTCAAATGAAACTTCCACAGTGCGCTCCGATACCGACTTTGTCCCGGGCCATTCCCAGGGCTGGGGCATTTTCACACGCCGATCGGGCATCATTGGGGTTTTCAGGAAACACCTCTTGCCATGACCTGGTCCATCATCGCCCGCGACAGCCAAGGCCACTTTGGCGTGGCCATTGCCTCCAAGTTCTTTGCGGTTGGCGCCTTGTGCGTGCACACGCGCCGTGGCGTGGGGGCGGTGGCCACCCAAGCCTTGATGAATCCCTTGTATGGCCCGGCCGGGCTTGACGCCCTGGCGCAAGGTTTAACCCCCAGCGCCGTGGTGGCCCAACTCACCGGAGCAGACGCCGGACGCGATCAGCGCCAACTTCATGTGTTGCCGGCCCTGGGTGCACCCCATGCCCATACCGGTGCAGCCTGCATCGATTGGTGCGGCCATCTCTGCTTTGACGACTTCAGCGTGGCGGGCAATATGCTGGCAGGCCCCGAAGTGGTGCAAGAAACCGCCCGTGCCTACCAAGCCAGTGCAGGCCAACCCTTGGCACGGCGTTTGCTGGCTGCCATGGCTGCCGGCGAAACCGCAGGCGGTGACAAGCGAGGCAAACAAGGTGCGGCCTTGCGCATCCATGCCGACGAAGACCACCCCCAACTCGACCTGCGGGTCGATGACCATGAAGAACCGATTGTGGAACTGCACCGCCTGTATGAAAAAAGCCTGGAGCGTTATCAACCCTTCATGACCTGTCTGGCTGGACGGCACGACCCGGTGGGCTTGATCGATCGCCAACAAATTGAGGCCCGCGTCCAAGCTTTCCATGACGCCCTGCCAAAACCATGACCGTTTTGCTCGAAGTGCGCGACCTGCGCACCTGCTTCACCACCGACGAGG
>CAMDLJ010000154.1 GCA_945901665.1 Bordetella parapertussis
ACCACCAAGCAAAAACCCATGGCAATTTCATAACTCACCATTTGGGCCGAGGCGCGCATGGCGCCCAGAAACGCATATTTGGAGTTCGACCCCCATCCCGCGATGATCACCCCATACACCTCCAAAGAGGTGATGGCCATCAAAAACAAGAGGCCTGCATTGATATTGGCCAAGGCCACTTCGGGACCAAAAGGCACCACGGCCCAAGCAGCCAAGGCCGGCATGATGGTCATGATGGGGCCCAACAAAAACAAAGGCTTGTTGGCCGCCGTGGGCAAGATGATTTCTTTGGTCAGCAACTTGAGCGCGTCGGCGATGGGTTGGAGCAATCCCAACGGGCCCGTTCGGTTGGGACCCAAGCGGATCTGGGTAAAGCCAATGGCTTTGCGCTCCCACAGGGTGAGATATGCCACGCAGCCCATCAAAGGCAGAACCACCGCGACGATTTTGATCAGGGTCCACAAAACGGGCCACATCACCGAGGTCCAGGCCGGGAATGCGAACAAGCTCAATCCCGCGAAGTAAATCGCATCAACCATGGCTCACCTCTGGACGCGCATCGGCGGTGCGCTGCAAGGGCCCAGAGCGGCGCACCAGACCATCCAACTGATAAATGGAGGCCGTCACTGGCGCTTGGGCACTGGGCGAGATATCGATCGCGGCTTGCGTCTGATTGGACAAGCGAGCAGCGGTATCTGGGGACCAAGCCTGTTGGCGCACTTGCTCCAAAGTTTCAAGCTCAAAACCGGCAAGCCCGAGCATGTGACCGAGAACGCGCAGGACCTTCCAACCCGGGCGTGCTTCACCCAAGGGCTTGACGACCGCGTGGAAACTTTGCGCCACGCCTTCAGTGTTGAAGAATGTACCGGCGGTCTCGGAAAAAGGCGCAATGGGCAAGAGCACATCGCTGATGTCCATATTGGCTTTGAAAGGCGAAAAGGTGACCACCATCGGCACCTTGGCCAAATGGGCGACATCGGACAAAGAGCTGTCAAATGCGGGCTCGGTGTTGAACAGCAGCAAGGCCTGGAGTTGACCTTGCAACATTTGGGCGGCGTTCAAGCCAGCCTGCTGCGGCCGCGCATTCACCAGTTGCGCACCCACGGTGTTGGCGGCTTCGCCCAAAAAGCCCACTGTGGCTTGGCTGTGTTGGCCAATCCAGTTGGCCAAAGCGAGCATCGCGGAGGCCTTGGGGTGGTGCGCGGCCGCATTGCCCAACAAGATGGCTTTGCGCTCACCGCCCAACAAGGCTTTTGCCAAAGTAAGGGCTTGGGGAGAAATGTGGGCCACGCCCACCGGTGCGGCAATGCCCAGCGACTGGGCCATGGCTGCGGCAACCTCGGCCAGGGCTTGAGGCCACTGTGCGGACTCGGTGATCCACGATTGTTGAACCGGCATCGCCCAGTCACGCATGCGCTCGTTGATTTGCATGACCTGGCCACCACGACGTGCCGCCTGGCGGATGCGCTGGGCCAACAAGGGCTGGTCTTTGCGCACATGGGTGCCCACCAGCAGCACCCGTTGAAGGGCGGACAAAGAGGCCACCGAGGTGCCTAGCCAACGCACCGCGCCGTCATGTTGAAGGTCCAAGGCACGCAAGCGGGTATCGATGTTGTCACTGCCCATGCCACGCACCAACTGCGCGGCCAAATGCAACTCCTCAGCCGTGCTGTGTGGGCTGGCCAGCAGGCCCCAGTGTTGGGGTCCGTTGTCGGCGGTGATTTGACGCAAGCCATTGGCGACATATTCGAGGGCGGTGGCCCAATCCACCGTCAACCATTCGCCGTTTTGCTTGAGCATGGGCTGCGTGAGCCGATCGGGGCTGTTGAGTGCCTCGTAGGAGAAGCGATCGCGGTCGGCGATCCAGCACTCATTGATGGATTCGTTTTCAAACGGCACCACCCGCATCACTTGGTTGTTTTTCACTTGGACCACCAAGTTGGCGCCCGTGGCATCGTGCGGGCTGACCAAGCGGCGGCGGCTGAGCTCCCACGTGCGGGCGTTGTAGCGGAAGGGCTTGCTGGTCAAAGCGCCTACTGGGCAAATGTCAATCATGTTGCCGGACAACTCGGAGTCCACCGTGGCGCCGACAAAGGTTTCAATTTCGGAGTGCTCACCGCGATGGGACATGCCCAGCTCCATCACACCAGCGACTTCTTGGCCAAAGCGCACACAGCGGGTGCAATGGATGCAACGGCTCATCTCTTCCATGCTGACCAGCGGGCCAATGTTTTTGTGGAACACAACCCGTTTTTCTTCTTGGTAGCGGGAGGCGCTACCACCATAGCCCACGGCCAAGTCTTGCAATTGACACTCGCCGCCCTGGTCGCAAATGGGGCAATCCAAGGGGTGGTTGATGAGCAAGAACTCCATCACCGATTTCTGGGCCTTGACCGCTTTGTCAGACTGGGTGCGCACCACCATGCCTTGGGTCACCGGTGTGGCGCAAGCGGGCATGGGTTTAGGGGCTTTTTCCACTTCGACCAAACACATGCGGCAATTGGCAGCAATGCTGAGCTTCTTGTGATAGCAAAAATGCGGGATGAAAGTGCCCGCCTTTTCAGCGGCATGCATCACCGTGCAGCCCTCAGCCACTTCCACTTTTTTGCCATCGAGTTCGATTTCAACCATGGTCTGTGCTCAAGCCTTAAACATGCGCCGAGACCATGCAGGTCTTGTGCGTGATGTGGTGTTCAAATTCTGCGCGAAAGTGTTTCAACATGCCGCGCACAGGCATGGCAGCTGCATCACCCAGGGCGCAAATCGTGCGACCCATGATGCTCTCGGCCACGTTGTCCAGCAAATCCATGTCACTGGGGCGGCCCTGGCCGTTTTCGATCCGATCCACCATGCGCCACAACCAACCCGTTCCTTCACGGCAAGGGGTGCATTGGCCGCAAGACTCGTGCATGTAGAAGTAACTCAAACGCTGCAAGCTTTTGACCATGCACCGGCGCTCGTCCATGACGATGACGGCCCCGGAGCCCAGCATGGAGCCCGCTTTGGCAATGGCGTCGTAATCCATGGTGATGTCCATCATGATGGACGCTGGCAAGACAGGCGCAGATGAGCCACCTGGGATGACAGCTTTCAAGGCGCGGCCTGATCGCATCCCACCAGCCAACTCGAGCAAGGTGGCAAAGGGTGTGCCCAAGGGAATCTCGTAATTGCCAGGTCGCTCCACATCGCCAGATATGGAGAAGATTTTGGTGCCCCCATTGTTGGGTTTGCCACAAGCCAAATAAGCAGCGCCACCGTTGTTGATGATCCAAGGCACGGCCGAAAAAGTTTCGGTGTTGTTGATGGTGGTGGGCTTGCCATACAAACCAAAACTGGCTGGAAACGGTGGCTTGAACCTGGGTTGGCCTTTCTTGCCTTCCAAGGACTCGAGCAATGCCGTCTCTTCACCACAGATATAAGCGCCAAAGCCATGGGTGGCGTGGAGTTGAAAAGAGAAAGCAGAGCCCATGATCTTCTCGCCCAGATAACCGGCGGCCCGAGCCTCCTCCAAAGCTTCTTCAAAACGCTCATAGGTTTTGAAGATTTCGCCGTGGATGTAGTTGTATCCCACGCCAATGCCCATGGCATAGGCAGCAATGGCCATCCCCTCGATCACGATGTGGGGGTTGAATTGCAGAATGTCGCGGTCTTTGAAGGTACCGGGCTCGCCTTCGTCGGAATTGCACACCAGGTATTTGTGGCCTGGGAATTGGCGCGGCATGAAGCTCCATTTCAGGCCGGTGGGGAAACCGGCGCCGCCACGCCCGCGCAGGCCAGACTCTTTGACGATGGCGATCACTTGATCTTGCGTCAGGCCCTCGGAGCCATCTTGGCCCAAAATTTTGCGCAAAGCTTGGTAGCCGCCCCGCGACTCATAGTCTTTCAGACGCCAATTGTTGCCGTTCAAACCCGCCAAAATTTGCGGCTGAATGTGCCGCCCGTGGAAGCTGGACTCCAGCCCCTGGGCTTGAAATTGCGAAATCAGTTGCTGCGCATTCATGGCGTGGCCTTTTCAATGGCAGTTTGGCGCAAGCCGTCAACCAACTGGTCGAGTTTTTCGTGGCTCATAAAACTGCACATGCTGCGGTCGTTGACCAGCACAACCGGCGCATCTGCACATGCGCCCATGCACTCACCCGGTTGCACCGTGAACAGGCCATCTGCCGTGGTGCCGCCGGGCTCGACGCCCAAACGCTCACACAAATGGGCCAAGGCCTGAGCGCCATCGCGCAACTGGCAAGGCAAGTTGGTGCAGACATTGATCTTGAAATGCCCCACTGGCCTCAGGTTGTACATGTTGTAAAAACTGCTGACCTCACGCACAGCCATCACCGGCATGCCCAAATACTGGGCCACAGCCAACTCAGCCTCGGGGCTGACCCAACCGCTTTCTTGCTGAAGAATGGACAAACAGGCCATGACGGCAGACTGACTTTGGTCAGGCGGGTACTTGGCCACCTCTTTGGCAAAACGCTGCGCAGTGCCTTCAGACAAGGCCGTGGGCGCGAGCACGGTTGCAGGCTTGCTCATCGGTCAATTTCCCCAAACACAATGTCCATGGTGCCAATCACGGCCACGGTGTCGGCGATCATGTGGCCACGAGACATTTCGTCCATGGCCGCCAAGTGGGCAAAGCCCGGCGCCCTGATTTTCAAACGGTAAGGCTTGTTGGCGCCGTCACTGACCAAGTAAATTCCAAACTCACCTTTGGGGTGTTCAACGGCCGCATATGCCTCGCCCTCAGGGACGTGAAAGCCTTCGGTGAACAACTTGAAGTGATGAATCAACTCTTCCATGTTGGCCTTCATGGCCTCGCGAGCAGGCGGCGCCACCTTGTGGTTGCTGGTGATGACCGAGCCCGGGTTGTGGCGCAACCATTGAACACATTGGGAGATGATGCGGTTGGATTGGCGCATTTCAGCCACCCGAACCAAATACCGGTCATAACAGTCCCCGGTTTTGCCAATGGGTATGTCAAAGTCCATGCGGTCATAAACATCGTAGGGCTGGTGCTTGCGCAAATCCCACAACACGCCCGAACCCCGCAACATGGCGCCCGTGAATCCTAAATTTTTCGCCCGCTCAGGCGTGACCACCCCAATGCCCACGGTGCGCTGTTTCCAAATTCGGTTGTCGGTCAACAAGGTTTCGTACTCATCGACAAATGCCGGAAAGCGGCGGGTGAAGTCATCGATGAAGTCCAGCAAACTGCCCTGCCGGTTTTCATTCAAGCGGGCAATGGCGCGCTCGTTTTTGACCTTGCTCAACTTGTACTGCGGCATGGTGTCGGGCAAATCACGGTACACGCCACCCGGGCGGAAGTAAGCAGCATGCATGCGCGCCCCGGAAACGGCCTCGTACATATCAAACAAATCTTCGCGCTCACGGAAGCAATAAATGAGGATATTCATCGCACCGCAATCAAACCCATGGCAGCCCAGCCACAACAAGTGATTGAGCAAGCGCGTGATTTCAGCAAACATCACCCGGATGTACTGGGCCCGCTCGGGCACTTCCAAGCCCATCATCTTCTCGATTGCCAAACAATAGGCGTGCTCGTTGCACATCATGGAGACGTAATCGAGCCGATCCATGTAGGGAAGTGACTGGATATAGGTTTTGCTCTCAGCCAACTTTTCCGTGGCACGGTGCAACAAACCAATGTGCGGGTCAGCGCGTTGCACCACCTCACCATCGAGCTCCAACACCAAACGCAGCACGCCGTGAGCCGCAGGATGCTGAGGGCCAAGGTTCAATGTGTAATTTTTGATGTCAGCCATGGCTCAGTGCGGTCCGCCGTAATGCTCTTCTCGGATGATGCGTGGCGTGATCTCACGCGGCTCAATGCTCACCGGTTGATAAATCACCCGTTTTTGCTCTGCGTCATAGCGCATTTCCACATGGCCCGAAGTGGGGAAATCTTTGCGGAAGGGGTGTCCGATGAAACCGTAATCTGTGAGCAATCGGCGCAGATCTTCATGGCCGTCAAAGACAATGCCAAACAAATCAAAGGCTTCACGCTCGAACCAATTGGCAGAGCTCCAAATCGGGTTGATCGAGGCCACCCGAGGCATATGCTCATCGACGGCGTACACGCGCAAGCGCAAGCGCCAGTTGTGCGTCAACGACAACATGTGGCAGACCACAGCAAATCGGGGGCCATCTGTGTGGCTGCTGTGGGCACCATCCTTGTAAGCCGAGTAATCCATGCCACACAGGTCAATGAGTTGCTCGAAAGCCAAACTGGGGTGGTCTCGCAAGCGTTGGGCCACGGACAGATAAGCCGATGACGCCACCGTTAAGGTCAACTCACCCAAGCGGTCGTCGAGTTGAACCACGTCAGGGCCCAACACCGAATGCAAAGCGCTTTTCAGCATATCGAGACGATCACTCATGGCAGTGTCTCAACGGGCAATGGTGTTTTCACGGCGGATTTTGCTTTGCAATTG
>CAMDLJ010000155.1 GCA_945901665.1 Bordetella parapertussis
GCTGACGCAGCGCCTGAGGAATGGTGACTTGGCCTTTGCTGGTCAGGGTCGAAAGCATGGTGCAACTCCTTTGGTGAATGGCTGCATGATGAAAGCGTTTGAATTGTATTACCAAGTAAGAATTGGCTGAAAATTGAAATACAGTTGGCTGGGTTCACAGCGCAAAGGCAAGCTTCACCCACTGGCAGTGACTAGACATCCACCTCAATGCTGTCACCGTGCAATTCC
The DNA here is from genome assembly GCA_945901665.1 of Bordetella parapertussis. Next base: position 229 of record CAMDLJ010000155.1, read on the forward strand.
ATCAGTTCACGCCGCGCAGCGGCCTCGCCTTTGCCCATCAACTGGGTGATCAGGCCTTCGGTTTGGGCAAAGTCCAACACGCCCAACTGCACCGGCAACAAGCGGCGGGTGTCGGGGTTCAAGGTGGTGTCCCAAAGCTGCTCTGCGTTCATCTCGCCCAAGCCTTTGAAGCGCGAGATGCTGCATTTCTCACGCGGCACGCCTTCTTTGGCGCTTTTGTCTAGGATGGCTGTCAGCTCGCCTTCGTCCAATGCATAAGCTTTGCTCGCTGGTTTTTTGCCACGCGCTGGCACATCCACCCTGAAAAGCGGGGGACGCGCCACATACACATGGCCAGTTTCGATGAGCTTGGGAAAGTGCCTGAAGAACAGCGTCAACAAAAGCACTTGGATGTGCGAGCCGTCCACGTCCGCATCGCTCAAAATGCACACCTTGCCGTAACGCAAGCCGCTCAGGTCGGGCTCGTCGTTGGGGCCATGCGGGTCCACGCCAATCGCCACCGCGATGTCGTGCACCTCGTTGTTGGCAAACAAGCGGTCGCGCTCGACCTCCCAGGTGTTGAGCACCTTGCCGCGCAGGGGCAGAATAGCTTGGCTTTCTTTGTCGCGGCCCATCTTGGCGCTGCCACCGGCGCTGTCGCCCTCAACCAAAAAGATTTCGTTGTGCGCCAAATCGCGGCTTTCACAATCGGTGAGCTTGCCCGGCAACACCGCCACGCCAGAGCCTTTGCGCTTTTCCACTTTTTGGCCAGCCTTTTGCCGCAGCTGCGCGGCACGGATGACCAACTCGGCGAGTTTTTTGCCGAACTCCACATGCGCGTTGAGCCACAAGTCCAACGCGGGTTTGACAAAGCTCGACACCAAGCGCACCGCGTCACGCGAATTGAGCCGCTCTTTGATCTGCCCTTGAAACTGCGGGTCCAGCACCTTGGCGCTCAATATAAAACTGGCACGGGCAAACACATCTTCGGGCAGCAGCTTCACGCCCTTGGGCAGCAAAGCGTGCAAGTCGATGAAACTTTTCACCGCATTGAACAAGCCATCGCGCAAGCCGCTCTCATGGGTGCCACCCGCGCTGGTGGGAATCAGGTTGACGTAGCTTTCGCGTACGGGGGAGCCGTCTTCGGTGAAGGCCAAGCACCACGCCGCGCCCTCGCCTTCGGCAAAACTCTCGTGCCCTTCGTCGGCAAAGCCCTCGCCCTCGAACAAGGGGATAAAGGGGTCGTGGCTGAGCGTTTGCGTCAAATAGTCGCTCAGGCCCCCCTTGTACAACCAGGTTTGGTGGTCTTTGGTTTTTTCTTGCGCCAAGGTCACGCTCACCCCTGGCATCAACACCGCTTTGCTGCGCAAGAGGTGAATCAGTTCTTGCAACGGCAGGTTGGCTGACTCGAAATATTTGGCGTCCGGCCATACCCGCACCACCGTGCCTTGGCGGCGGTCGCCTGGTTCAGTTTTGCGCAGCTTGAGTTTTTCCACCACATCGCCGCCAGAAAACACCAAGTGAGCGACCTGCCCCTCGCGGTAAGAAGTGACTTCCATGCGCTTGGCCAAGGCATTGGTCACGCTCACACCCACACCATGCAAGCCACCTGAAAAGCTGTAAGCGCCACCCTTGCCTTTGTCGAACTTGCCACCCGCGTGCAAGCGGGTGAACACCAGTTCAATCACCGGTGCTTTTTCTTCGGGGTGCATGCCAAACGGGATGCCGCGCCCATCGTCTTCGATGCTCACCGAGCCATCGCTGTGCAACTGCACCATGATTTTTTTGCCGTGGCCAGCCAAGGCCTCGTCAGCGGCGTTGTCGATCACCTCTTGGATGATGTGCAAGGGGTTGTCGGTGCGGGTGTACATGCCCGGGCGCTGCTTGACCGGCTCCAAGCCTTTCAAGACGCGGATCGAACCTTCGGAATATTCGGGTTGTTTGCTTGCCATGGGGCACGATTGTAGGCAGGCTCATCTTTGAGCCTGACAGCGAGCCGCAACGGAATTCGCTACAGTGTTGGAAATGAATACAACTCGTCCCATGCTCGATATGCGGCAAATGCTCATTTGCAGCGCCATTTTGTTGACCCTCTCGATGGGCATTCGCCACGGCTTTGGCCTGTGGCTTCAACCCATGACCCAAGCCATGTCATGGGGCCGTGAAGACTTTTCAATGGCCATGGCAGTGCAAAACCTGACCTGGGGGTTTGCCGGTATCTTTTCAGGCATGTTGGCAGACCGCTTTGGCGCTTTTCGTGTCATTGTTGTGGGCATCCTGCTGTATGCACTCGGCTTGTTTGGCATGGCGCATGCCGCCACCCCGCTGGCCTTGATCTTGAGCGCCGGCGTGCTCATTGGTTTGGCCCAGGCGGGCACCACCTATGTGGTGGTGTACGGCATCGTCGGGCGCAATACCCCGGTTGAAAAACGCTCGTACGCCATGGGTTTGACGGCTGCTGCGGGCTCATTTGGCCAATTTTTGATGATGCCTGTTGAGGGGTTTTTGATCTCCTCTTTGGGTTGGCAGCAGGCTTTGATGGCTTTGGCCACCATTGCCTTGTTTTTACTGCCGCTCACCTTGGGGCTGCGCGAACCCGCGTTTGCCCACGGCCAGTCACCGCGCCGCGACCAAACCATTCTGCAAGCCCTGCGCGAAGCGCTGTCTTACCCCAGCTTTCAATGGCTGATGGCTGGCTTTTTTGTCTGCGGCTTTCAAGTGGTGTTCATTGGCGTGCACCTGCCCAGCTACCTCAAAGACAAAGGCATGGGCCCTGAGGTGGCCGGCTATGCCCTGGCTTTGATTGGCCTGTTCAATGTGTTTGGCACCTATGGTGTGGGCTTGATGGGTTCACGCTTTTCTGGGCGCCAATTGCTGGCTTGCAATTACCTGGGCCGATCGGTGGTGATTTCTGTCTTTTTGTGGGTGCCGGTGAGCAACTGGAGCGTCTACATCTTTTCTTGCTGCATGGGCTTGCTGTGGCTGTCAACGGTGCCGCCCACGAACGGCACAGTGGCCAAAATTTTTGGCCTGTCGCACTTTTCCATGCTGGGTGGATCGGTATTTTTTGGCCACCAATTGGGCAGTTTCATGGGCGTCTGGCTGGGTGGATGGTTATACGACCACACCGGCAGCTATGACGTGGTTTGGTACATCTCCATCGCATTGGGTGTGGTGGCCGCCGTGTTCAACTGGCAAGTCAACGAAAACCCGATTGAGCGTTCCCCACAGATGAGCGCGGCATGACGAGTCTGCGGCCCAAAATCTGGCAAGTGCTGTTGATGGCAACGGCCGTGGTGCCCGTGTTCATGCTGTACCAACATCCCGATTTTTTGTGGATGTTGGCCACACAAGCTTGGTCCTGCTTTTAAGCCACAAGCCATGCACCCCGCCGACACTGGCCCATCTTCCCCACCACACCCAACCCATCACCATGGCGGAGATGCGCCCAGCCCCTGGGTGCAGCGCTGGACCCACCTGATCACACCGGGCGGTGAGGTGCTCGACTTGGCCTGTGGACATGGCCGACACATGCGACATTTGGCTGAACACGGCTTTCGCCCCTTGGGCTTGGACCGAAACCCAGAGGCTTTGGCGAACGCCCAAGCCTGGGGCGAAACCTGCTTGGCCGACGTGGAAAACCATGCGTGGCCGTTTCCGGGCCGCGTGTTTGATGCGGTGATCATCACCAACTATCTATGGCGCCCCTTGGTGCCCCAGATTTTGGCCAGTTTGGCGCCCCATGGCGTGTTGATCTACGAAACCTTTGCCTTGGGCAACGAAACTGTAGGTCGGCCATCGCGGCCTGATTTTTTGTTGCGCCATGGCGAGTTGCTGCACATGTGTGCCGGCCTGCACATCGTGGCTTACGAAAATGGTTTTATCGACGCGCCGGCCCGCTTTGTTCAACGGGTGGTGGCCATGCAAACCGAACCCAAAGACACACACACTGTGCGATACCCGCTCTCGGTAGAATGAGCGTTTTTCCTTGACCGAGACTTGGACATGATCAGCATCACTGGCAGCATTGTGGCCTTAGCCACCCCCATGCTTGAGGACGGCGCCATCGACTACCCAAGTCTGCGTCGATTGGTCGATTGGCATGTGGAGCAAGGCACCGATTGCATTGTGGCGGTCGGTACCACCGGAGAGTCCCCCACCGTCAGCGTGCAAGAGCATTTGGACATCATTCGGGTCTGCGTGGAGCAAGCCAAAGGTCGCATCCCCATCATGGCCGGTTGCGGTGCCAATTCCACTTCAGAGGCCATCGAATTGGCTCGGCGCGCCAAAGAGGTGGGTGCCGATTGCCAACTGCAAGTGGTGCCCTATTACAACAAGCCCACCCAAGAAGGTTTGTTTCAACATTTCAAAGCCATCGCACAAGCGGTCGATTTACCCCAGGTGCTCTACAACGTTCCCGGCCGAACGGTGGCCGATATGCAGCACGACACCGTGATCCGCCTGGCCCAAGTCCCGGGCATCATGGGTATCAAAGAAGCCACCGGCAACATCGAACGCGCCCAATGGCTGATCCGCGAAGCCCCCAAGGGCTTTGCCGTTTATTCGGGGGATGACCCCACAGCAGTGGCCCTCATGATGTGCGGCGGGCAGGGCAACATCAGCGTCACCGCCAATATTGCCCCGGCCCAGATGCACCAGTTGTGTGTTGCCGCCATGTCGGGCGACCACCGCACGGCCATGGAAATCCAGTTCAAGCTCATGCCTTTGCACAAACATTTGTTTGTCGAAGCCAACCCCATTCCCCTCAAATGGGCCATGGCCAAGTTGGGTCTGTGTGGCCCAGCCATGCGTTTGCCATTGACTCCCTTGTCCTCCCAGTACCACGCGGTGGTGGAATCTGCTTTGCGCGCCAGCGGCCTGCTGGGATGAATCCCTCACCCATGAAATACCCCATGACCCGTTTTGCCCTGTTTTCTTGGCGACTGAGCCCTTGTGTGTTTGCCGCCGTGCTGGCTGGATGTGGCAGCGTCATCCCAGACTCCAAGGTGGACTACAAAACCCAGGGCGAAGCCAAGGGCACCAAACTCGATGTGCCGCCAGACCTGAGCCAAATTGGCCGTGAATCCCGCTACGCCCTGCCGGGTGTGGGGGTGAGTGCCAACGAGTTCAACAACAGCCGCAACGCGCAGCGGGGCACCGCCGTGACCAACGCCATGGGTGACGTGCGCTTGGAGCGTTTGGGCACCGACCGATGGTTGGTGGTTGGCCGCTCAGTGGACCAGATTTACCCCATCGTGCGCGACTTCTGGAAAGAAAACGGCTTTATCTTCACCCAGGAAAACCAGGCTTTGGGTTTGCTCGAAACCGAATGGGCAGAAAACCGCGCCAAGTTGCCTCAAGATGTGATCCGCCGCACCTTGGGCAAAGTACTCGATGGCCTTTACTCGACCGGCGAGCGCGACAAATACCGCACCCAACTGGAGCCCTTGACAGCACAATCCACTGAAATCCGCATCAGCCACCGGGGCATGGTCGAGGTCTATACCAGCGTGGTGAAAGATGCCACCGTTTGGCAACCCCGGCCCAGCGATCCAGGCTTGGAAAACGAATTCCTGCGCCGCTTGATGCTCAAAATGGGAGCCCCAGCCCAACAAGCCGATCAAGCGGTGGCCCAGGCCATGATGTCCAGCAACTCGGCCAAGGCCGAAAACATCGCTGGACAAACTTCAATCTTTTTAAACGAAGGTTTTGACATCGCTTGGCGCCGCGTTGGTCTGGCCCTGGACCGCTCGGGCTTTACCGTGGAAGACCGCGACCGCCGCTCCGGCACCTACTTTGTCCGTTTTGTGGAAACACCTAACGACAAAGAAGGCAACTTCTTCACCCGCATGTTCAAAGCCAAAAAAGTACCGGTGCCGGTGAAATACCGCATCGCCATTGCGGCCCAAGCCAGCGGCGGCAGCCGCGCCGTGGTGCTGAGCATCGACGGTCAAAACGAGTCCAGCCCAGCCAGCCAAAAAATCGCCAAGCTGCTGCTCGACGAACTGAAATAACCACTGACCCGCCCTGAACCGGGCTGTACAGATACAAAAAAACCACCCGAAGGTGGTTTTTTTGTGAACTGACAAAAAGAATTACTTCTTTTCGCCAGAAGGTGCAGCAGGAGCGGCTGCGGGTGCAGCGGCGGCATCAGCAGCAGGTGCGGGGGCAGATGCGTCAGCAGCCGGTGC
>CAMDLJ010000156.1 GCA_945901665.1 Bordetella parapertussis
GTGAACCGCATGGGTGGGTTCGCACAAAGCATCGAGCATGGAAAAGTGCTGTCGCCCAGGCATGGCCAAAGCCTTGGGCACGCGCTGGATACCCCAGGCTTGCTGCATCAAGGCGTTTTGGCGCAAAAACTCTTCACTTTCATCGCCACCCACCACGCACATCAGTTCGCCCCGCGCCGGTGCAGGTAACCACGCTGGGCTGGCTTTGAGCACGTCTTCATCGGTGAGCAACAAGCCTGACTGCAGCATCGGCGAGCGGCGCACCGACTCGAGTTCATGCAAACCCGAAATGGACAAGGCATTGCGCACCAAGTCTGGGGGCAAGTCTGGGCTAAATACAGGCCAATCGCAGGCCATCAACATGGCCGCCAAGTGCCCACCCGCTGAATGGCCAGATACCGTGATGCGGCTGGGGTCGCCGCCATATTCGGCGATGTGGCGCCACACCCAGGCCAGCGCCCGCACCATTTGCATGGCGATGTCGGGCACGGTCACTGCCGGGCATAAAGCGTAATTGGGCACCACCACCGTGCAACCCGCACGTTGAAAGGGCAGGGCCATGAAGGAATGGTCAAACTTGTCCAAAAAGCGCCAGTAGCCCCCATGGATGAACACCAATACCGGTGCCCCAGGGCGATTGGCGGGGAAAATATCCAGGGTTTCGGTGCTGTGTGCACCATATGCAATGCTGGTCGAGCAGGCTTGGCTGCGTGCCGCCGCCGATTCACGCACCCAACGATCGAAGTATTGGCCAAAGTCGGGCACCATGGCCCGGTTGTTGTACATGCGGTCGTACCAATGCGCATCGTGTTCGGGGATGGTCATGCCGGGGTCCTGTTAAAACATCAGTGGGATACCGCAACTTGGGGGTGCTGCTGTCGCGAAACCACGCCTTTGGGCGGGCTCTTTGGGCTTAAAACTTGCCGATTTGCGCGGTGCGGATCACGCTATCGGCTTCGGCGGTGCTGTTGCTGCCCCCACTGGGCGTTTGGATCACCAAGCCCAACAAGCGTGCCCCATGCTCGACAGCGATGGAGCCGTAAGAGATATCTCCGTGGACCACCGAGTCTTTGTGGAACTCAACGCGCTCGGAAGCATAGATATTGCCTTCAACCTTGCCAGCCACCATGACGCGGTGCGCGGTGATGTCACCAGACACCTCGCCAGTGGGACCGATGGCCACAGTGACTTTGTTTTCTTTGGTGGTTTCGATGTTGCCCTCGACCTTGCCATCAATGCGCACACTGTCGAGCAACACCAAGCGGCCATAAATTTGGGTGGTTCTGCCAATGATGGTGTCAAACCGCTCCTGCGATGACATCATCGATTTGTCTTTGAGCTTTTCAAACATGGTGAACTCTCGGGGGCAAGCGAACCGGTCAGCTTGAGCCGAGGGGCAACACTTGCAGGGGGTTGAGGGGGCGGTCCTTGCGAAACACCTCGTAATGAAGATGTGGGCCGGTTGATCGCCCTGTGCTGCCCACGTCGCCCAATTGGGTGCCGCGTTCGACCACTTGGCCTTCCACCACACGGCGACGGCTCAAGTGGGCGTATCGGGTCATGAAGCCTTCGGCGTGGGTGACCTCGATGACCTGGCCGTAACTGCCCTCAAAAGAGGAGCGGGTAACGGTGCCTGGAGCCACCGACACCACCGGGGTGCCAGTCGGGGCGGTGAAATCCAAGCCCTCATGCATGGCCAGTAAGCCGGTGAAGGGGTCATTGCGGATGCCAAAGCCACTGGAAACCCGGAACTCACCCTGAATGGGCAATCCAGTGGGCAAGGAGTGCAACCATTCCAGGTGCTGGGTCCAGTCTTGGCGCAGTTCGCGCACGGTGGCATCCAAGCGCATCAGGTCTTGCATGGTGCCGTGAATTTCCTGATCCAGGTTTTGGCGGAAAAACAGATTGCGCAAGGGGGTGGGCAACAAGGGGCCGCCACGGCCATCGTCCTTTTTGCCATTGTTGAGAAAGCGGTCGCGCAATTGGGTTGGGGTGGCCAACTCCATGAAGCGATTCTTAAGGCTCTCGAGTTGCTTGATTTCTTGGGAGGTGGTGTGCAGGTTCTGGCGCAACTGGTCCAGGCGCTCGCGGTAAACCGCTTCCATGCGTTGTTGTTCGGCCTCTGTGGTGACCCCGCCCATGCTGCGCGCCAAGTCAGGGCTGAACTCCACAGCGATGCGAAAACCCACAAAGTACATGACAAAGCCCACGAGCATCAAGGCCACGGACACACCCGCCGTGGCCATGATGACCTTGCGCGCTGTGATGGAGATGGAACGAACGGTACCGGTCGGGCCGGATACCCACATGAATTGCATGAATGGAACCTGATTTCTGGGAGGGGCAGTTTAATACTGATCGACCGCTGATGCCAAGGCTTGAACGCATAAAAACTCAGGGTTTTCAGCCAAAAGAAAAACCAAAGACGGGTATTAATTTAACACTTAAATACCCATTTTCCAATCTGAGCAGTAAATAACTGCGGGGAAACAGGTCACCCAGGCCCAGAAAAAGCGATTCAGACCAAAATGCCAAAAGACTAAAAAATGGAAAATACCTGCCAAAAAGCACATGATCTGGGCTGTGACAGGCCCGACCAAGGCCAAGGGAAAAGCGCACTCCCAAAGAATAAAAGCCCATGCGCTCAGGCGCGCCATCCATGGCCGTTTGAAGAGACTGTTGGCCGGCAATGGGCCATGCACGGCATTGCCAAGAAAAATTGTGAGCGCTTGCCCACTTCTCCACTGCGCGTGTTTGAGTTTGACCCAGCCCGACATGAAGTACGAGCTGATGGCATGGATGCTGATGTACCACAGGCCGGCTTGCCAGCCCAAGTCTGGGTGCGCCCACAGGCCGACCCCATGGGCGAGCAATCCGCCAGTCAAGACCACCAAGGTCATGAAATCACTGCCCCCATTGAAGGCACCCCGCCAGCGAATCAACACCACCACGGCGCTCACAAACAAAAATAAAAAATGCCATCCCTGGGAACCTTGCCAAGCCATGTGGGCCAACACGGCCAAGCGCAACCAAAGATGGGCTTGGTGCACGGGCGGTTGAAACAAATGGCCCAGCGCCGCCTTCAACCAGCGCGGGTGGTCGGGCACATCGCCTTTTTGGTCGGGCCAATGCCAAATGCGGTCCACAAGCCCGCTGCGGTGGATGCGCAAAAACTCCAGGGTTTGAACGCCCAGGCTCCAGACCAACAGCCACTCCACCCACTGAACCGCTTGCGCCAAATCGAGTCCGGTTGACATTCAAACCACTGCCGCAGGGGCTTGCATCAAGGTGTGGGAGCTGACCACCCCCAAGGTGTCGGAGCGCTCGAGTCGGATTTCAAACTCGAAAACTTGGCCCGCTTGAGCCCCCAGCTGATGCCAACATGCCTCCCGAGCCAAAGCCTGAACCAAACGGTACGCCACCAAGTCGCGGGCATCGAACTGGGCTGGCAGATGATTCAGGTCGTGGGCCAAATGGTCCACCAGGTTTTGTTGGGACAAAGCCAAGTTCACGTGCGGGTTGTGCACCCAGCCCCAAAGAGAACGGCGACGGCGTGGGTATATCAAGTGCCATGCCAAAGCAGGCTCAGGCGCTTGGCGGGCGCCGACCGGCGGCCCGCAGCGCACATACAAACGGGGCTCGTCGCCCACCGCATGAAAAAACTTCCAATTGGGGAAAAAAGCCCGCAGCAAGAAAAGCCATGGGCCCTGAACGAAACGTGGCCCCCACCACAGCGTGGCCAGCAGGAACACGAAATACAGCAGGATCAATGCGTGCGTGATTTTCACGGGGTGAAAGCATACCGCAGCATGGGACATCCTGGGCTTTGTCCAGGGGTTGGGCTTGTTCAGACTATGCTTGGCGCTGCGCGAACCACTGGAGGCTTTTCCTCGGTGCGCACCACCCAGGTCACGCCTGCCAGGATCATGAATTTCGTCAAACAGCAGATCGCACAACGCGTGCGTGACATGACCCACACCCGGCAACAGCCCGAGGTGTTTTTGCAGCCCGCTGGCGACCCCGGTTTGCTGGGCCCCCATAGCAGTGCCTGGCAAGTGCATGCGCATTTCATGGCCATGATGGTGGGCGGTATCGCCTCTTTGATCGTCCAGGCATTGCACCCACGCGCATTGGCGGGTGTGTGGGACCATTCCAGCTTTCGCGATGACCTGGGCGCGCGCCTGGGGCGGACCGCTTTCTTCATTGCAGCCACCACCTATGGCGGGCGGGCCATGGCCGAACAAGCCATGCAACGGGTCCAGCGCATCCATCGACAAGTACAAGGCGTCGATGCCCAAGGTCAGGCCTACCGCGCCGATGACCCGCACCTGCTGGCTTGGGTGCACTTGGCCGAATGCACCAGTTTCATGCGCGCCTACGACACCCATGGCCGCCCAAGCTTGGACAGCCATGGCCAAGACCGCTACTTTGCCGAGATGGCCTTGCTCGGCAGCGCCATGGGCACTGGCCCCATGCCCACCCATCGCGCCGCCTGTGAGCGTGCCTTGTTGAACTTCCTGCCCGAATTGCGCTGCGATGAACGCACACGGTATGTCCTCAATTTGCTAGACCACTACCCCACAGAACCGCCATACCAGCCCTTGATGAAAATGGTGGTGCGCGCTGCTCACCACAGCTTGCCAGCTTGGGTGTACCCCTTGCTGCAACAGCCTGACCCCAGTTGGGGCGAACGTTTGTGGGTGCGCCAAGCCTTGGCCCAGGTGTCTGCCCCCATTCAGTGGGCCTTGAACGATGAGGGCGTGGCCGCCTTCGCTCGGCAACGGGTGCGACAAGCCGGGGACATGGCCCCCCCAGAAACAAGGTAAGCTGATCGGGTGGATACCAACGCTTTCAAAGAAATATGGGCCCAGCGCAGCTTCATGCGCTACTGGGGCTACCGCATCACCAGCACCTGTGCCAATCAAATGATGATGGTCGCATTGGGCTGGCAGATGTATGAAACCACCCAAAGCGCCTGGGACTTGGGATTGGTGGGTTTGTATCAATTTGTACCCGCCTTGCTGCTATCGCTGTGGGCGGGCCATGTGGCCGACCGTTTGAACCGGCTGCACATCATCTTGGCCACCTCGGTGGTGCAAGCCGGTGTGGCGGCCATTTTGCTGGGCGCCAGCGAACAACAGGCCATCAGCAAAGAACTGATCTTGGCCCTGGCCTTGGTGATGGGTGCCGTGCGGGCTTTTCAAATGCCCGCTTCCCAAGCCATGATGCCCGCCTTGGTGAGCGAAGCCCTGTTGGCACGGGCGACGGCCTTTAACTCCTCGGGCATGCAAGTGGCCATCATCTCCGGGCCCGCATTGGGTGGCTTGATATTTGCACTGGGGGCCAGCGCGGTGTATGCCACCGCACTGGTCTTGTTGTTGCTGGCCTGCGCTTTGCTTTGGGGCTTGGGTTATCAGCGGCATGTGGTGACCAGCGAAGCAGCCACTTTGCGCACCGTCTTGGCGGGGGTGCATTTTGTGTGGCACAACAAACTCTTGCTGGGGGCCATTTCGCTGGATTTGTTTGCCGTGCTGTTGGGCGGGGCCACCGCCTTGCTGCCCATGTTTGCCAAAGATATTTTGATGGTCGGCCCCTGGGGCCTGGGTTTGTTGCGCGCTGCACCGGCCATGGGCGCACTGGCGGCCTCCATTTGGCTCACCACACATCCCTTGCAACGGCGGGTGGGCCATGTTTTGCTGATCGCCGTCGCCGTTTTCGGTTGCGCCATGGCCTTGTTCGCCGTGTCCACCCATTTTTGGTTGTCCATGCTGGCCTTGGCCATCAGCGGTGCGGCCGATACCGTCAGCGTGGTGATCCGCATGACCTTGATGCAACTGGAGACACCCGACGAGATGCGCGGCCGGGTGGGTGCGGTCAACTCGATTTTCATTGGCGCCAGCAACGAACTGGGCGAGTTCGAATCGGGCGCGGCCGCCGCTTGGCTGGGCCCCGTCATGGCCACCTTGGTCGGTGGCCTGGGCACCATCCTGGTGGCCTTGATGTGGCTGCGTTTGTTCCCTAAGCTGGCGCAAAGGGACAAACTGGAATGAGCCATGCGGCTGGCAAGCTCGACCGCTTGCGCTTGTACAGCTTGTGCTTTTTGGCCCTGTCGGTGAGCCTGGGCGTGGCCTTGGTGTCGTTGGCCAAATTGATGCTGCTGATCGCCGTGCTGCTTCAAGGGCTGACCGATGTGCAACAACGGCGCCGCGCCGCTGCGCCCCACTCGGCGGGCACACTGCCCTGGCCCAGCAGCCTGTGGTGGGGCGCTGCTGCCTTGCTCTGGATGGGCCTGTCCATGGCCTGGAGCTCAGCCCCTGCCGATGAAGCCTGGTTATCTTTGTCGCGCCATGCCCGGTGGTTGGTCTTGCCAGCCGCTTTCT
>CAMDLJ010000157.1 GCA_945901665.1 Bordetella parapertussis
ATCGCACCTGGAGAAATGATTGGGCTGGTGGGGCAAAGCGGTTCGGGAAAAACCACCTTGGTCAATTTGTTGTGCCGTTTTTATGACGTCAGCGATGGCGCCATCCGCATCGACGGCGTGGATATCCGTGAGCTGAGCTTGAGCGATTACCGCCGCCACATTGGCCTGGTGTTGCAAGAGCCATTTTTATTTTTTGGCACCATCGCAGAAAACATCGCCTATGGCATGCCACAAGCCAGCCGCGAAGAGATCGTGGCCGCCGCCCGCGCTGCCCATGCGCATGAATTCATCATGCGACTGCCGCAAGCCTATGACTCGTTGGTGGGCGAGCGTGGCCAAGGTTTGTCCGGGGGCGAGCGCCAGCGCATCTCGATTGCCCGTGCCTTGTTGATCGATCCACGCATATTGATTTTGGACGAGGCCACCTCTTCGGTGGACAGCGAGACCGAGCTAGAAATTCAGCGCGCATTGGACAACTTGGTGCGCGGGCGTACCACCATTGCCATTGCCCACCGGCTCTCGACCTTGCAGCAAGCCGACCGCTTGGTGGTGCTCGAGCGTGGTCGCTTGGTCGAGCAAGGCTCGCACGCCGATTTGATGAAGCGCGAAGGTGCCTATTACCGTTTGTACGAGGCCCAGGCGCGCCAGCACGAAGCCGACCGGGTGGCCATGGCCGCTTCATTGGTCCCCCAGGAGATGCGATGAGCACGCAGCCCAACCCCGTTGCTGAAACTGTGTCTGACTTGACCCAGGCCGAGCAAGCCCCCCGGGTCCCGTTTTCCTTGAAGCGCGATGCTTTTGGCGTCTGGGTGCTGCACCTATTGGATGGCAGCGTGCACGAACAGGTGGTGGTGGTTCGGGCCTTCCCCGTGTCTCACCCGCATTCGGGTTTTTCGGTGCTCAACCGGCAAGGCCATGAATTGGTTTGGGTGGACGACATCCAAGCCAGCGATGCGCCTGAGCGTGAGGCCTTGTTGCAAGCAGTGGCGGAGCGTGAATTCATGCCCGAAATTGAGCGTTTGGACAAGGTCAGCGGTTTCATCGCGCCATGCACCTGGCATGTGCAAACCAATCGCGGACCCACCCAGTTGTGGCTCAAGGGCGAGGAGGACATTCGCCGCATGAGCAGCCAAACCTGGCTGGTGGCCGATGGCCATGGCGTGCAGTACCTGATCCGCGATTTATCGCGCCTGGATCGCCATTCACGCAAATTGCTCGACCGGTTTTTTTAAGCCCCACCCGCGCTGGAGGGGGCCGGGACTGTTGGCTTCAAAGGGGCCAGGTGCTCAGGTGGTCGGGCACCCGGGCCCACCAGCCCAAATCGTCCCTGAACGCAGTCGAAGAGCAGCTATTGCGCGCCGCTGCGAACCAGGTATTTGGAGCCGGTGACGCTGTCTGCGCCGCCGATGAATTGAAGGGTCACTGCCATGGGTTGAGTGTGTGCCCCATGGCGTGTGGTGTCAATTGAAGAAGCTGCGCAATTTATCTGCCCAACCCTTTTCGTTGGGCGAGTGTTTGTCGCCGCCCTTTTTCAGCGACTCGTCCAAGTCTTTCAGCAGTTTGCGCTGGTGTTCGGTGAGCTTGACCGGCGTCTCCACGGTGATGTGGCAGTACAAGTCGCCCGGGAAAGTCGAGCGCAGGCCTTTGATGCCTTTGCCGCGCAAGCGAAACTGTTTGCCGGTTTGCGTGCCTTCGGGCAGGTCGATGGCCGCCTCGCCTTGCAAGGTGGGCACCGCGATTTCACCGCCCAAGGCGGCGGTGGTCATGCTGATGGGCACAGCGCAGTGCAAGTCGTCGCCGTCGCGCTCAAAAATATCGTGTTTTTGGGTGCGGATTTCAATGTACAAATCACCCGCCGGGCCGCCATTGGTGCCAGGCTCGCCGTTGCCGGTGCTGCGGATGCGCATGCCGTTGTCGATGCCCGCAGGGATTTTGACTTCCAAGGTCTTATGGGTCTTGATCTTGCCGTTGCCGCCGCACGGCGAGCAGGGGTCGGGGATGATCTTGCCTGTGCCCCGGCAATGGGGGCAGGTTTGTTGCACGCTGAAAAAGCCTTGGCGCATTTGCACCTGTCCGCTGCCTTGGCAAGTGCCACAGGTTTTGGCCGATGTACCGGGCTTGGCGCCGCTGCCGTGGCAGGTGTCGCATTCATCAAAGCTGGGGATGCGGATTTGGGCGTCTTTGCCCGTGGCTGCTTCCTCCAAGGTGACATCCATGGCATAGCTGAGGTCGTTGCCACGAAACACCTGGCGACCGCCTTGCTGGCGCCTGGCTTGGCCAAAGATGTCGCCAAAAATGTCGCCAAAGGCATCGGCAAAACCGGCCCCACCGGCCCCACCACCAGCTCCGCGCATATTGGGGTCGACACCGGCGTGGCCGTATTGGTCGTAGGCGGCGCGTTTTTCCGCGTCGGACAGCATCTCGTAGGCTTCTTTGGCCTCTTTGAATTTCACCTCGGCGGTGGCATCCCCCTGGTTGCGGTCGGGGTGAAACTTCATCGCCAGTTTGCGATAGGATTTTTTGATCTCTTCGTCGCTGGCGTTTTTGGGAACACCCAGAACTTCGTAGTAGTCGCGTTTGGTGGCCATGGTGTGGTGCAGCTCTAGGGGGTGCGGTTAAACAAATAAACCGCGCTGACCTGTTGTCACAGGGGCAGCGCGGTGGGCTTGACGGTCGTGGTCGCTCAGCCTTTTTTGACCTCTTTGACTTCGGCGTCCACCACATTGTCGTCGGCAGGCTTGGCCGTGTCGCCGCCACCCGCTGGCCCGGCAGAGGCACCGGCAGCGGCTTGTTGGGCCTGCATTTCGGCGTAGACTTTTTCGCCCAGTTTTTGCGAGGCTGTCATCAGCGTTTCGGTCTTGGCTTCGATGGCAGTGGTGTCATCGCCTTTGAGCGTTTCTTCCAGGTCTTTCAATGCGGCTTCGATCTTGTCTTTGTCGCTGGCGTCGATCTTGTCACCGTGCTCGGTCAGCGACTTTTTCACGCTGTGTACCGAGGCCTCGGCGCTGTTGCGCGCTTGCACCATGGCGAGTTTTTTCTTGTCTTCTTCGGCGTTGAGCTCGGCGTCTTTCACCATCTGTTGAATTTCAGCTTCGCTCAAACCCGAGTTGGCCTTGATGGTGATTTTGTTTTCTTTGCCGGTGGCTTTGTCTTTGGCGCCCACGTGCAAGATGCCGTTGGCATCGATGTCAAAACTCACCTCGATTTGCGGCGTGCCACGGGCGGCGGGTGCAATGCCTTCCAGGTTGAACTCGCCCAAACTCTTGTTGCCAGACGCCATTTCACGCTCGCCTTGGTAGACCTTGATGGTCACGGCGGGTTGGTTGTCGTCAGCGGTCGAGAAGGTTTGTGCAAACTTGGTTGGGATGGTGGTGTTCTTGGTGATCATTTTGGTCATCACACCGCCCAGGGTTTCAATGCCCAAAGACAGCGGGGTGACGTCCAACAGCAGCACGTCTTTGCGGTCGCCGGAGAGCACTTGGCCTTGGATGGCTGCACCCACAGCCACGGCTTCATCGGGGTTGACGTCGCGGCGGGGCTCTTTGCCAAAGAACTCTTTGACCTTGTCTTGCACCTTGGGCATGCGGGTCATGCCGCCGACCAAGATCACGTCGTCAATGTCGCCCACGGCCACGCCAGCGTCTTTGATGGCGGTGCGGCAAGGCGCGATGGTGCGCTCGATCAGCTCTTCCACCAGTTGCTCGAGCTTGGCGCGGGTCAGCTTGACGTTCAGGTGCTTGGGGCCGGTGGCGTCAGCGGTGATATAGGGCAAATTGACATCGGTGCTGGCCGAAGAAGACAACTCGATCTTGGCCTTTTCAGCCGACTCTTTGAGGCGCTGCAAGGCCAGCACGTCTTTGGACAGGTCAACGCCTTGGTCCTTTTTGAACTCACCAATGATGAAGTCGATGATGCGTTGGTCAAAGTCTTCGCCACCCAAGAAGGTGTCTCCGTTGGTGGACAGCACTTCGAATTGTTTTTCACCATCCACATCGGCGATTTCGATGATGGACACGTCAAACGTGCCGCCGCCCAAGTCATAGACGGCAATCTTGCGGTCACCTTTTTCGGTTTTGTCCAAACCAAAGGCCAGCGCAGCGGCGGTGGGTTCGTTGATGATGCGCTTGACATCCAACCCAGCGATGCGGCCCGCGTCCTTGGTGGCTTGGCGCTGGCTGTCATTGAAATAAGCCGGCACGGTGATGACCGCTTCGGTGACTTCTTCGCCCAGGTAGTCCTCGGCGGTTTTCTTCATCTTGCGCAGCACTTCGGCGCTGATTTGGGGCGGTGCCATTTTTTGGCCACGCACTTCCACCCAAGCGTCGCCGTTGTCGGCCTTGGCAATGGTGTAAGGCATCATGTTGATGTCTTTTTGCACCTCTTTTTCGTCAAACTTGCGGCCAATCAGGCGCTTGACGGCGTACAGCGTGTTGCGCGGGTTGGTGACCGCTTGGCGTTTTGCCGATGCGCCGACCAAAATTTCGCCATCTTCTTGGTAGGCAATGATGGACGGCGTGGTGCGTGCACCTTCGGCGTTTTCGATCACCTTGGTGGTGTTGCCTTCCATGATGGCCACGCACGAGTTGGTGGTGCCCAGGTCAATGCCGATGATTCTTCCCATTTTTTACTCCTGTTGGACCGCTGGGCTTGACGCCTGGGGTCGGTGTGAAACGATGTTGAATAGCTGTGGATAAGTCGGTGGATTTCAAGTGCCCATTGGGTGGATTACTTGGGTGCCGTGACAGTGACCAGGGCCGGGCGCAGCACCCGGTCGGCGATCAAGTAGCCCTTTTGCAGCACCATGACCACGGTGTTGGGTTCTTGTTCGGCCGGCACCACCGAGATGGCTTGGTGCTGGTGCGGGTCGAACTTGGCACCAGCTTCGGGGTTGATTTCAATCACTTTGTGGCGCTCCAAGGCGCTTTTCAGCTGGCGCAGCGTGGCCTCAGAGCCTTCGCGCAATTGCTCGGCGGTGGCGTCGGCAATCGCCAAGCCTGCGGTCAGGCTGTCGGCCACGGGCAACAGGCTTTCGGCAAAAGCCTCGACCGCAAATTTGCGCGCTTTGGATACCTCTTCATCGGCGCGGCGGCGGGCGTTTTCAACCTCGGCCTTGGCGCGCAGAAACTGGTCGGCCAGATCGGTGTTTTGGGCTTTGACCATGGCCAACTCGGCTTGCAAGATGCTCATCGGGTCTTCCACCGGGCTCTCAGGCAGGGGCGGGGTGGTCGCATGGGCATGGGCTTCACCCAAGGGTGCATGGGTCGCAGGCCCTGACGGCGGCTGGGGGGAGTGGGGGTCGGACATGTTTAATCTCGAAAAAATCAAATCAATCAAGGGTTTGACGGCATATGGGGACAAAACCCTTGATTTCAAGATGCCTTTTTGACGCGGGCAGGCCGTGGTTGGCTGGGGCCCACACTGGGGTGCCACATCACCGAAAGCGTGAAAGACTGGTGCAGTGAAAGGTCAGCCCTGGTTCAAAAGCCGGGTCAAGGATCGGGACGGTCAGCCTGGGTATGACTGGCCCAGGCCAGGACAACCGCGGTGGCCCATCCGCCCTGGCACCAGGCCAAAGGGTGGCGGTGGTTTTTCAGCCGATGGCAAGCAGCTCCACCTCAAACTCCAAGGTGGCATTGGGTGGAATCACCCCGCCAGCACCACGTGCGCCATAGCCCATGTCGGGCGGGATGCGCAGCGTGCGCTTGCCGCCAATGTGCATGCCGGCCACGCCTTCGTCCCAACCGCGGATCACCATGCCCGCGCCCAGCGAAAACTCAAACGGATCGTTGCGGTCTTTGCTGGAGTCGAACTTGGCCCCACGCTCGCCGTCGGCAAACAACCAACCGGTGTAGTGGACGGTGACATCGTCGCCCGATTGGGCCTGGGCGCCTTCGCCCACTTGGTCATCGGTGTATTGCAGGCCGGAGGGGTTGGTGATCATGGTTTTCCTTGTGGGATCGTTGCAAAAGGCGTGAGTGTAATGGCGCGACCTGGGCCCAGTTCAACCGGATTGCGCTTAAGGGTCTGCCAGCCATTGGCCAGGGCCTCGCAAAAGATCAGTCACAAAAGTCAACAGCCGATGAGGCCATCAGGCCTGTGGCTGACGCCGGACCACATCGCGCATCAACTGGCCCAGCCCATAAGTCCACGGGCGCACCCGGTCGCTGGTGTTGACGCGGTTGCTCAAGCAGCCCAGGCGGGGGGTGGAGATGTGCACGGCGTCGCCCATTTGGTGGGTGAAGCCTTGGCCGGTGGGTTTGCCGGGCAGGGGGCGGTCTTGGGTGGGGGCGAACATGGTGCCCAAAAACAGCAGCATCCCGTC
>CAMDLJ010000158.1 GCA_945901665.1 Bordetella parapertussis
TAAAGGTAAATCATGGGGATGAATGGGGCTTTCCTCAAGCGCACAGCGACCCTGCTGGCATGCGCGGCAATCGGTGGCAGTGGGCTGGCGCAAGGGCAAAAACAAAGTGGTGGGCACGCCCATGGCCATGCCCACGCCCATGGCGTGGGACAACTGCAAATGGTGATCGATGGGCCTCTTTTGCGGGGTGAGTTGCACATTCCCATGGAGAGCTTGCTGGGGCACGAATACCTGCCGCGCTCCCAGGCGCAAAAAAACGCCATGGCCCAGCTGCGCCAGTCCTTGGTCAATTCAGCTTATGTGATCGTGCCAGTGGCCGCCGCGCAGTGCCAAGCCACCGACAGCTTGGCCACGTCGCCCATGTTCGAGGGCCGCGACGGCGGGGGCCACAGCAGCTTGTTGTATGCGTTTGCATTTCGCTGCGAGCAGCCACAGCATTTGCGCAAAATCGATTTCCCCTTGTTTGCCAAGCATCCGCGTTTGAAGGAAATTCAGGTGGAGTTGGTGGCCTCCGCGGTTCAGCGGTCGCTGCGCATCAAAGCCGCCCAACCCCAACTGGTTTGGTGAACCCATGTGGGCCTTGCGTTTGAGCGATCTGCGCCACCGCTGGCCCCAGCAAAGCGTTGGCCTGCATGTGGCCGAGGTGCAGTTGGCCCAAGGCCGCCATTTGTTCATCCATGGCCCCAGTGGCTGCGGCAAGACCACCTTGCTTTCCCTCTTGGCGGGGGTGGTGCCGGTGCAGGCCGGGCAGTGCGAGGTGCTGGGGCAAGATTTGGCCAATATGTCATCGCGCCAGCGTGACCATTGGCGCGGCGAGCACCTGGGGGTGATTTTTCAGCAATTTAACCTGATCACCTATTTGGATGTGTGGGCCAATGTGATGCTGCCCACGCGGCTGTTTGCCAGCCGAGCGCAAGCGGCTCAGCGCCATTGGGGCAGCCCAGCGGCGCAAGCGCAGCACGTGTTGAGTGCCCTGGGTTTGGACGAAGCCTTGTGGCACCAGTCGGTACACACCTTGTCGGTGGGGCAGCAGCAGCGGGTGGCCGCAGCGCGCGCTCTCATGGGGCACCCGCCGCTGATCATTGCCGACGAGCCCACATCTGCCTTGGACGAGGGCCACAAAGACGACTTCATTCGCTTGCTGATTGGCCAGGCCCAGGCGCAAGGGGCCAGTGTGGTCATGGTCAGCCATGACACCCGCTTGGCCACCCATTTCCACCAGTCGCATGGCTTGGTCCCTGGGGGTGCAGTATGAGTTTGTGGTGGGACTTGGCTTGGCGCAGTGCCTGGGCGCGGCGTCAGGCGCTGGTCATGGTGGCTTTCTCGGTGGCGGTTTCGGTCATGATCTTGCTGGGTGTGCAGCAACTGCGCCAAGATGCGCGGCACAGTTTCACCCAAGCCTTGAGTGGTGTCGATTTGATCGTCGGCCCGCGTGGCAGCGCCAGCGAGTTGATGCTCTACAGCGCATTTCAAGTGGGCCGGCCCAGCCGCAATATGTCGCACGAGGCCTATGTGGCTGTGCGCGCTTTGCCCCAGGTGCGCTGGGCTTTGCCCATTCAGTTGGGTGACACTTACCGTGGCGCGCCTGTGCTGGGCAGCACGCGCGATTTGTTTGAGCGGTTCCAAACCCAGGGCCGCGGCTTGCAATGGGCACAGGGGCGTGCCTTTGCCGACCCCAACCAGGACCCGACGGGTGTGTACGAAGCGGTGTTGGGGTCCGAAGTGGCCCAGCGCCATGGCCTGAAGTTGGGCGATCAATTGGTGCTCACCCATGGCCGCGCGGACGGCCTAGCCCCCGAGCATGCCGATCAGCCTTTCACGGTGGTGGGTGTGCTCGCGCCCAGTGGTGCGCCGATTGACCGCAATGTCACCATTTCTTTGCAAGGCTTTGAGGCCTTGCACCAAAGCATGGGCATGCCGGGTTTGCCCATGCTGGGCGCGGCCAGCGCTCCCGGGGCCACCCCGCCGCCCACGCTGGCCGATTTGGCTGCGGTGGTGCCCCGTGAATTGACGGCGGTGTGGGTGGGCTTGCATGCGCGCACCGAGGTGTTTTCGGCGCGCAGCCGCATTGAGCGCCTGCCCCAGGACAGTTTGATGGCGGTCTTGCCCGGGGTGGCTTTGGACGACTTGTGGCAGGTGGTCAAACTGGCCGAAAACGCCTTGTTGGCCGTGGGGGGCTTGGTGGCGGTCAGTGGCATGCTCAGTGTGGCCGCTGTGCTCATGGTCGGTTTGGCGGCGCGGCGCAAAGAATTGGCGGTTTTGCGCGCCTTGGGCGCGACACCCGCGGGCGTGTGGGGCTTGGTGTGGCTGGAAGCCTTGGGTGTGTGCGTGGTGGGCATTGTTTTGGGTTGCGTGTTGCACCAAGCGCTCATGTGGGCCTTGCAAGACCTCTTGCGCACCGAGTTGGGCATTGCCCTGCAGTGGGGTTGGCCCAGCGCACCCACCTGGTGGAGCTTGGGTGGTTTGCTGGCCGCGGCTTCCTTGGCGGCCGTGGTGCCAGCGCTGCGTGCTTATCGTTTGTCGTTGGTGGACGGTCTGCACCCGCCTGCGGTTTGAAGTGAGACACTTGGACATGGTTGAAGCTGCAAAATTTTCACGCCGAAGCGCCTGTGGGGCACTGATGGGCTTGGCGCTGTCGGCGGGCGCATGGGCCCAGACCCCGGGCTACGCTGTGCTCGATTGGAACGAGTTGATGCCAGAAAAATGGCTCAAAGACGTTCGCGCCGAGATGGCCGCTATGAACAAATTGGCGTACTTGCAAGACACCAGCGACGAAGCCAACCAAGCCATGGAGAAATTGCGCAAAAAATTTGACGCGGCGCCGCTGGTGAGCGGTCTGTTTCAGCGCAAGGTGCGCTTGCCTGGTTATGTGGTGCCGCTCGATGCCGACCGCTCCCACAAGCGCGAGTTTTTGATCGTGCCGTACTGGGGCGCGTGCATTCACACCCCGCCCCCGCCAGCCAATCAAATTGTGCTGGTGCGGCCCATGCCCGGCAGCAAAGTGCGCAAGGTGCCCGAGACCATGGACGTGGTGTGGATTGAGGGCGAACTCAAAGAGGGGCGGGTGACCACCAGCGCAGGCGTGAGTGGTTATTTGCTTGAAGCGGTCAACATGTACCCCTATGTGGCCCCGGCCCCAAGCAACCCCAAACGCTGAGGTCACGGCGCCTCTGGGCTAGGGCTTGGGGCTGTCAGTCGGGTTGGCAAAGTCGGCGGCTTCCAGCAAGCGCGCCACCGCATAACCGGCGACCAAACCCCAAAACGCCGCGCCGATGTTGAACAGCGCGATGTCAGCCACCGTCACCAGCAAGCTGACCAATGCACCCAGGGTGAACTTGCCCGCACCAAACGAGGCCACAAACGCCGCTTGCAGCACGCGCAACATGGCCAAGCCGGCCAGCACCATGATGAAGGCGGGCGGCGCGGCCAACATCCAGCCGGTGAAGGTGGGCGCCATCAGCCCAAAGGCCAAAGCCAAAGCACCAAACACCAGGGCTGCGGTGTAGTGCTGATGCCGCGGGCCGGACGAAGACAACATGGCATTGGTGGGCCCGGTCAGGCAACTGCTCACAGCGCCAAATACCGCGCTGATGCCGGAGCCCAGGCCGCAGGCCACAGCGATGGTGTTGACCGGTGGCACATGGCCGGCGGTTTTGAGCACCGCCACCCCTTGTCCGTTTTGCACCACCAGCACGGTGATGGCCAGTGGCACCACCAATTCGAGCAGCGCGGGCCATGACCACACCGGTGGGGTCACCAGCGGCTGCGCCCATTGCCAGACGGCCAGGTTGGCATTGCCCCAGCGATCACCCAGCGCCATGGCCAACACGCCCACCAACAAGGCACCGATCACCGGGGGCATCTTGCGGCCCCAACTGGGCAGCGCCGATAACGCGATGAAGGCCAGCACCATGGGTGCGGCGATGGCGACATCGCTGTCCAGGGCGCGCACCAAGTCCAGCCCAAAGCGCAAAAACACACCGGCCACCATGCCCATCACGATGGGCATGGGCAGCACCGACATCACCCGCTTGACCCAGCCGCTCAGACCGAGCAGGGCGATCACGGCGCTGGTCACATAAAACGCACCAATCACCTCGGCAAAGCTCAGGTGCTGCAAGGCCGGCCCGACCAGCACCGTGCCGGGAATGGTCCAGCCAAAGGCCAGCGGCGTGCGGTAGTGCCAGCTCATGGCCAGGCTGAGCAAGCCGTTGATGAAAAACACCGCAAATACCCAAGAGGCCAGCTCAGCGGGCGACAAACCGCCACGGGTGCCCACCGACAAAATCACCGCCACCGGCCCGGTGGCGGCGAAGATAAAACCGATCAAGCCATTGGCCAGCGGCGTGGTGCCAAAGTCGGCCCAGGCGCGGGGTGCCGGGTTGGGGGCAGGGCGTTCGAGGTGGTGCAGCAAGGGAGGCCTGTGTCAAAAGGGGGTGGGCCACAGCATAACAAGCCTGCGCACCCGGCCTGAAAACGCCTGCCCTTGGCCAGGCCGTCGCCTCAGGCCCGCGCCCAAGGCAGATCGCTCCAGCGGGTGGTGTACTGCGGCGACAAGCGCTCTTGGCGCATGGCCCAGCGCCGCGGCCCGTCGCTGGCACCGGTGCTGCCCAGGTGCACCGTGCCGCGACCAAAGCGATCGTTGAGGCGGTCAAAGGCCTGCATCAGCCGGGTTTGTGCGGGGCCGGGTGCGGCCTCGAAGTCGAGCTCGCCTTGTCCGTGGGTGTCGGGCATCAGGTCGAGCAGCATCACCCCGGCCTTGCTCAGCGCAAAACCGGGCTCGTAAATGTGCGCCACACCGGCGAGCGCGGCTTGCACCAAGGTGCGCGTGTCGGCGCTGGGGCGGTGCAGCGACACCGTGGTGCTGCGCGCAAAGCGTGGGCCAGGGCGAAACGCCGAGGTGTGGGCAAACACCAGCAACTGGCCGGCCACGCTGTGCTGCGCGCGCAGTTTTTCGGCAGCGCGGCTGGCGAACTCGCTCACCGCTTCGCTCAGCAGCGCCAGGGTGGTCACCGCTTGGCCAAAGCTGCGGGTGCAGGCGATTTGTTGTTTGGGTGGCGGCGACTGCTCCAGGCTGATGCAGGGCTCGCCTTGCAGCTCGCGCACCGTGCGCTCGAGCACCACGCCCCAACGCTGGCGCACCTGGGCGGTGGGCAAGCGGGCCAAATCCAACACCGTGTGCACGCCCAACTCGCGCAATTGGCGCCCGATTTGGCGCCCCACGCCCCACACCTCACCGACCTCGGTAGCGGCCATCACCGCATCCAGGTCAGTGGTGGGCAGTTGCGCCAGGTTGCACACCGTTGCCAAGTCGCTGGGGTAGCTGCCGGGCTTGCGCTCAGCGGTTTTGGCGATGTGGTTGGCCAGCTTGGCCAAGGTTTTGGTCGCTCCGATGCCAATGCCGCAAGGCAAGCCGCTGCAGCGCCAAATGCGCTCGCGCACCGCACGCGCGCGTACGCCCAGGTCACCCCCCACGCCGTGCAGGCCGATGAACGACTCGTCGATGCTGTAAATCTCTTGGGTCGGCCCGAGCTCGGCGGCCAAGGCCATCATGCGATCGCTCATGTCGCCGTACAGCGCAAAGTTGGCCGACAGCCCCACCAAGCCCGCGTCGCGCTGCCAGTGCCGAATTTGGAACCACGGCGCGCCCATCTTGATGCCCAGCGCCTTGGCCTCGTTGCTGCGCGCAATCGCGCACCCATCGTTGTTGGACAGCACCACCACTGGCTTGTCGTGCAAGCGCGGCTGAAACACCCGCTCGCAGCTGACGTAAAAATTGTTGCCATCGACCAGCGCAAACATGGCTCAGCCCAGCGCTTGTACATCGGCGCTGCCGCTGAGCAGCGGCTTGGCCAAAATTTTGTAGGTGTCCACATCGAAGCGTGCCGATGTGGCGGACGCCACCGACAGGATCGACCCCGGCGCCGACGCCTGTTCCTGTTCCTGTGCGTGTGCGTGTGCTGGTGTTGGTGTTGGTGTTGCCCAGTTGGGCGGGGCCGTCACCATGGCATGGGGCGCGTCGGGCGCTTGGCCCTGGCGCGTGTGGCTGCCCAAATAGCACCAGTTGTGCACCCGGTGCGCTTGCACCCAGTCGCCATCGCGCTCGATGATGTCCACCGCCCCTGGGTAGGGCCAGCGCTGTACTTGTTGTGCCAGCAAAGCGCTGAACAAACGCGCGTGGTGGGTGGCGGTGGGTTCGTCGCCCGTGCACACCCCGTCGCACTGGCGCAGTTGGCGGCCAAAGCAGCCCCGGCGCAACGGCTTTTCCAGGCCCAGCGCCACCAGGCACAAGCGGTGCTCGGC
>CAMDLJ010000159.1 GCA_945901665.1 Bordetella parapertussis
TTCAGCGCACCAGTTTCCCCACCTTGATCAGCATGGGTGAAAAATTCATTGTCTTGGTCGGCGCACCGGGCACATCCATCAACACCGCCCCCACGCCCAAGGTGGCCGAGCAAGCCTGCAAAGCCATCAAAGCGCGCTTGCCCACCGAAAGCGAATACGATTTTTATCGATCTTGGGCGACTGGAACGGCGGCGTTTCGCTGGGCCACCAGTTGTGGGCGCTGGCCGATAACCACATCATGTCGCCCGACACCCGCAACCCGTCTCCTGTGCGCCACCCTGAAGAGGTCAACGGCACGGAGTTTTCTTTTTACTGCGTGCGCTGAGCCCAGTCCAAGAACTCAGCAGCCATTGACCACTTTAGGTTTCTGCCTCGTCAAAGTGGGCATATTCCTCAAAGCCCAAAATGACCTTGCAAAACCAAGCCGACAGGTGGCAGGTGTTGGTGATGGATTCATTCAAGCCGGTGGTGTTTTCAACTTGAGTAAGGATACCGCCCAAAAAATCAAGTGAACGGTGCCTAACTATAGAAAGTAAATCCATGTTTGACATCAATAAAAAAGTCCCAGTGACCTACAAGTACGATGTGGAATGGCTAGATCGTCCAGATCTTGATGTGCAAATTAACAGCTGGATCATGCGGCTGGCCAGTATCTCTAGGATGGATCAGTTGGCCAATCAGTTTCAGGGCGGGCATGTGCATCGGCGCCAGTTGGCCAAAGAATTTCACGAGGTTTTGCACTGTTACGCATTTTTCCTGGATGAGCGCAGAGAAAAATTCAAGTCCAGCACGGTTCGACCCGACATCGTGTCTCGCCTATGGCAAGAGGGCGATCGGGTTGATCGCTGTATTTCAACTCTTGAGCGAACATACCGCCAGCAATTTAAAGAGGATCTGCTTTCGGCAGAACAATTAGCGAGGCTGACCACCAGCGTATCGGCGATGAATTTGGCCGACCGTCTGGCTGGCCCCAACACCAAACGTTGCGTCATCGATAAGAAAATCGTGCTTGTAAATTTCTGGCTCGATGACCTGCTTCATGGCGACAGTACGATTTCAGTGGGTGTCGATGGAGATGGCAAAACGGACGAAACAGCGTTGTTCATTGCGTTCTTAGGTAATGCGGTCACCGAAAAAGCACGCCTGGTGCTCGATGTGCTGCTCAAGGACACCAGCAAATTGCTGCGCGAGCCCTCCAAGTTCAAGACCGAATCCACAGTGGGCACGTCTGTCAACAGCTCCAGCGAATGGACCATCGAAGAGTTCAAAACAACCATCAAAGCGGAGGCGGAAGCGTTTGTCGGCGTTAAGAAAACCGGCAAATATGAAATGGAGTGCACGGGGATGAAGGCCACGTTTGAGGGCCAAGCGCTGATTGGGGCAAAGATAGCGGGGCAAGGGGAGGCCACCTGGGGCAGAAATGGGGTTGAAGCCAAGGCCAGTATCGATGCCATGGTTGGCATTCAAATAAAGTTCGATGCAAATATCGAGATTGGTGATGTTTTCTTGCTGGAAGCATCCGCTGAGGCGTTTGCAGGTGCCTTGGCCAATGCCAGTGTGGAGTTCAGCGCCACAGTGGACGGGGTAAAGCTGGCGATTGGTGCTGAGGTCTTTGCGGGTGCCCGCATCACAGGCTCAGCCGCCGTCGGATTCAAGCTAGGAGGCCTTCAAATTTTGAAGGGCGAGGTCGAAGCATCATTTACCGCAGGCGCAGGTGCAAATTTCAAATTTGAATTCGAATCAACTGGCGCGGGGGGACAGAACCTTGAGTTTGAAGCTGGACTCACCCTCGGTCTAGGGGCAGAAGCCGCGGCCAAGCTGAACTTTAATTCTTGGAACGCCAGCTTGGCGGCCAGCACCCTTTATTACACGGCATACACCGCCATCGCCTACACGTCTGAAGATGCACAAGCATGGCGCAACCACTTCAGCAGATTGGAGAGCAACAAAAAACTCTTCGAGTGGACTCTGGAGCGTCTGGAGCATTACAAGCAGCAGGCAGAGCTGGAGTACCAGGCGGCCGTGGGCCTTGAAAAGGAGTTGGGCCGCATCAAGGAGATTGCCGACTCCAAATGGAAGCCGAAGAAAAACCAAAAAATCATCCGTCGCCGGACGGCGCACAAAGCTTGAAAAAAGCGGTGACTTCAATCAACAGCTTGGCACGAAGAATGCGGCGTTGACCGAATTGAATTCTTCAAATGGTATGGGCGCCCGCACCTAAATCGCTGCTTGGGCTAAACAATGCAGCGCTTCGTCTCTTCGGCACCGCCCTGTGCGCGGCGCGGACGCTGGCTTAAACCATGCTGTGGTTCAACTCACCAATGTTTTCGATCCACATCTTGATCTGGTCACCTGGCTTCAAGAACAAGCGTCGCCCCATGCCCACGCCCGCTGGGGTGCCGGTGAGGATCAGGTCGCCGGGGTGCAGGGTGACGCGCGATGACAAGCCGGCAATTTGCTCGGCCACGTCAAAAATCAACTGGCTGGTGTGGGAGTCTTGCATCAACTCGCCGTTGAGCCACAGCTTGAGCGCAAGCTGGTGCGGGTTTTTGATTTGGTCGCTGGGCACGATCCAGGGGCCCAGGGGGCAGGCACCATCAAAACACTTTTGCCCGATCCAGTCGATGTGAAACGGCATGGATTGAGGGATTTTGTCGCGCTTCATGAAGTCGCGTGCCGACAAATCATCGGCAATGGTGTAGCCCGCCACATAAGACAGGGCTTTGTTGACGGGCACGTTTTTGGCGGTCTTGCCAATCACCGCCACCAGCTCAATCTCCCAATCCACCATCTTGGAGCCGGTGGGCATCTTCACCTTGGCGCCCGGTCCCACCACCGATGAAGCACCGGTTTTGATGAAGTGCCAGGGCAACTCGCCCAGCTCTTTCATGGATGGCCCTTGGGGCTGATTCAGCACCCGTGCCATCTCCTCCATGTGATCGCTGTAATTGGCCCCCGCGCAGTAAATTTGCCCCGGGTAGAGCACGGGGGCGAGCAGCTTGGTTTTTTTCAGCGGTGTGCCTTGCACCCGTGTTTTGCCCGCATGCACTTTGGCTTCAAAAGCGGCCAGGGCTTTTTTGGCGGCGGCCCAATCGGCCAATAGGCCCAGCATATTCGCGTGGGCAGCCACGCCGGTGGCCTTTTGGGCGTCGTACACGGTGTCGCCCACCAGCACCCCGGCGCGGGGCAGCTTGTTGGCGCTGTAGCTGAGCAATTTGTAGGAAGTTTTCATGAGAATGCAGAAGGCCTTAGCGGGCGCGCTTCATGGCTTCGGTATGAAAGCTCGCGTCGTAATACGGCGTGGGGTCGGTCAATGTCTTTTTGGGCATGCCATATTTGGAGCGCAGCAGCAGTGCCGTGCGAACCCCTTCCATATCGATTTGGGCTTTTTTCTGAAACCCTTCTTTGGGCGAAAGCAACACTCCATAAGAGGTTTCGGCCGCTTGGCGTGTGGAATTGTTTTGATTTTTCAGAAAAATGCCAATCGCCTCTTCTTTGTTGGCGGGGTCGTAGAGCCAATCCACGGCTTGAGAAAACGCGGCAATGTAGCCCACCACACTTTCGCGGTTGGCATCGGCCCACGACTTGCGTGCACCACCCACCAGGCCTTGGTACTTGCCCAACACGTCGATGCCGCTGCCCAGCACATTGAAACCACGCGCCTGGGCGGTGACTTCAAATGGAGAAATCAACAAAGTCCCTGCGTGCTTTTTATCCATCAATGATTGGAAACGCTGCAACACACCGCCTGCGGCGGGGGTGGTGTAGTCGCGGTCTTTGACCAAGCCATTGCGCTCCAACATGTCGAGCAACACAAAGGCATACCCAGTGGTCAAGGCATCCACCGACACCTCTTTGCCGCGCAAGTCCGCATAGGTCTTGACCTCGGGGACAGTGACCAAGCGCAAAAAGCCTGTGTCGCCGCCCATGAAGGCAAACAAATCTGGACCCAAAGCCGCGCCTTGGCCCTCGCGATAGGCAATCAGGTTGTCAATGGCGGTCATGGCAATGTCAAACTTGCCCTCGATCAAACCGGTGAGCTGAAAGGTTGAATTCGGCGTGGGTGTGACTTTGACATCCAAACCTTGGCGGGTGAACAAACCCTTGTCTTGTGCCACCCAAACTGGCCAATTAAAGCCGCCAGGAAAGACGATGAGGTTGACGGGCTTGAGGTTTTGCGCAAGGCTCAGGCCACTGACACAAATCAGCAACGCGGCCAGAAGGGGGCGAAAAAATGTCATCATGGATTTCTCGATGTAAATTGATGTGAAGAAAAAATTTATGCGGTCCAGCAAACAGGTGTGTGCCAGCCTCAAGGCGAAATCAGTTTGGCGCCCGGCGCGGCCGAGTCGCGCGGCCACACCACCACCCACTTGCCGTTTTGCACTTGCTTGACGCGGTACAAGTCGCTGCCCTTCATGAAGTTGTTGGTGCCGTCCCAGCGCACCTTGCCAATGATGGTGTCGACCTGGTTCTTTTTCAGCCATGCGGCCAAGGTTTTGTCGTCCAGGCTTTTGGTGGCTGTGACCGCTGCGTCCAGCACCTGCCAGGTGGCATAGGCCACGGACGAGAACAACTCCACCGAGGTGTCGGGCAAATTGGCTTTGGCCGCACGCTCGTTGAACTGCTTGACAAACTCGGCGGCGACAGGGTTGGTGGTGAAGGGCGGGTGCTCTTCAAACACGGTCAGGGCCAGCACGCCTTTGCCGTCGGGGGACTTGAGCATCGGGCCCGAGGCGGGGAATGCAATGAAAAACTGCGGTGGCACATAGTCGATTTTTTTCATCGCATCGAGCAGCAAGTTGCCGTCCAAGCCCACGCCGCCGACCCAGACCATATCGGCCTTGGCCTCTTTCACCCGGGCCGCGATGGCACCGAAATCGCGGTTGCCAAACTCCCACTCCAGGTAAGTGGCTTCGGTCAGGCCACGCTTTTTCATGGCCTCGCGTGCCCCTTGGGTGACAAAGTTCACCGAGGCAAATTTGCTGGTCAGCACAGCCACGGTTTTGGGCGCTTTGTTGCCTGATGCCACGGCATCGAACACCAAATTGGGCCAGGTGCTCTCAATCTCATAGGCTTGACCACCCACCGAAAACAGCATGTCGTATTTGGCCAAGGAGGGCAGGCCAAAGGTGTTGTGCAACAGCAATTTGCTGTAGCGCTGGGCAATGCCCATGGCTGACAAGATGTTGGGCGTGGCGTAGGGGCCCATCAGCAAGTCGACCTTATCCACCGTGACCAGTTGCTCGTACAAGGTGCGCGCCACATCGGGCTTGGACTGGTCGTCTTTGAGCACCCACTCCACTGGGCGGCCCAACCAACCACCGCGTTTGTTGAGTTGTTCCAGGTAAATCTCGCCAGCGATTTTTTGCATCACTGCCGAGGCACTCAAGGGGCCTGTGAGTGCCAGTGAGCCACCCACTTTGATGGGCGTGGTTTGCGCCATGGCTGGGGCTGCCCACATGGCTGCGCACAAGCTGGCAGCGCCAACCAAGGCGGCACCCCAGCGTTGAAAAGGTTTGAACATGTTTGTCTCCGTAGGAATGGTTGGAATGAATCGATCGATGTCTGAGGAAGTTATTCGCTGAATCAGTTTTTGAGCTCTTCCAGGTTGGCGGCATCGCCCTCTTCTTCCATGGTGAAGCGGTCGCCAAAGTCAAAGAAGTCGTCGTGCTGAAAGCCGTTGGCGTAGTGTTGGATTTCCCACCAGTTGTGGTCCAGGTCTTCCAGGTAAAAGCTGTAGACGCCGTGCATCTCTTGCACCGGCAAGACCTGGCGGATTTTGTATTTGTCTTTGTGGGCCACGGCTTTGGCATGGGCTTCGTCCACCTCGGCGCGGGTGGCCACGTCCACGCCCCAGTGGTTGAGCAGGCTGCACGGGTGGATTTGGTCTCCCACTTCCACACACACCACATGAAAACGCATGCCTAGGCGGATGACCATGGCGGGCTTGCCATGGCGCACACACTCGAGGCCCAAAAATTCTTCGTAAAAGCGGCGTGAGGCTTTGAGGCTGTAGACCTCCAAGGTGCCGTGGCTCATGCAATAGGGCTTGATGACGGATTGGCGTTCTTGGGGCACAACGGTGCAGTTGTCGGGCAGCATGGGTGAGTCTCCTATGGGCAGTTAAAACAAAAAAGGGCAGGGTTGTACGGGGCCGCTTGCGCACCCACGCTCGCGGCATGGGTTCAAGTGCAGGATGGGGGTTTTCATGCGGCGCTGCTCGCTTGGTCAGCGGCGCTCAAAAATGAGTCGGCGAAAAACTGTGTTTCGCTCAATTGGGCTTGGGCCACA
>CAMDLJ010000160.1 GCA_945901665.1 Bordetella parapertussis
CATACATGTGGGCGTGGTCGGTGGCGGTCAGCGCAACAAATTTTTCCAGCGTCATGCGGCCGGTGTGCACGCCTTCGGAGTACAGCAGCGGCATGCGCAGCTCAATGCCGGGCACGCCGTTGGCCATGTCTTTGAAGGTGGTTTGGTCGCCCTTGGGCAGCTTGCCCGATTCGTCATAGCGGTAGGGCGCATGGTCGGAGCTGAACACCTGAAAGGTGCCGTCGAGCAAGCCAGCCCAGACGGCTTCTTGAGACTCGGCGTCGCGAGGCGGCGGGCTGCAGCAAAACATCGCCCCTTCCAAGCCAGGCCGGTCGATGTCCTCGGCGGTCAAAAACAGGTATTGCGGGCAGGTCTCGGCAAAGATGCGCGCGCCCAGGGTTTGCGCCGAGCGGATGTGGCGCACCGCCTCAATGCCAGACACATGCACGATCAGCACCGGCACATCGAGCAGGCGCGACAGCGCAATCACCCGGTGCGTGGCTTCGCTCTCGGCCAGGGGGTCGTGCGACACCGCATGGAATTTCGGCGCCACATGACCGTTGTCGAGCAAGCGTTGGGCGATCCATTTGATGATGTCGTTGTTTTCTGCGTGCACCATCACCAAAGCGCCTTCGCGCCCGGCGGTGTGCAGCACGTCGAGCATTTGGCTGTCATCGAGCTTGAGCTTGTCGTAGGTGGTGTAGACCTTGAAAGATGTATAGCCCTTGCGGATCAAGTCGGGCAGGTCATGCTGCAAGGCCTGGGGCGTGGGGTCAGAGACGATCAGGTGAAAGCTGTAGTCGATCACCGCTTTGGGGCCGGCACAGGCGTGGTAATCACTCACCACTTTGGGCAGCGCCATGCCCCGATGTTGTGCGGCAAACGGAATGATGGTGGTGTTGCCCCCAAAAGCGGCGGCCACCGTGGCCGAGTCAAAGTCGTCGGCGGTCATCACCCCATTGCTCGATATTTGCTCCACATGGCAGTGGCTGTCGATGCCACCGGGCAGCACCCAATGGCCTGTGGCGTCAATGTCGCGTGCGCCCGCGGGCAAACCAGGTGCCAGGGTTTGGATGAGGCCATCGCGCACGCCCACATCCACGCGCATGCGTCCATCGGCATTCACCACGGTGCCGTTGCGGATGGTCAAGTCAAATTGGGACACAGGAAACCTTCAAGATGCAAATGGAACAAGGGGGTCATTGTGGGTCAAATGTCAACGGCACGGTCCAGGACCCAAGCCCATGCATCCATGGTGTGTGCAAGCATGAATCGCGCCTGTTGGCGTTGCACGGGTTTGGGGCGGGCCATGCGGGTCACAGCGGCGGCAACTGTGCGCGGGGGTCGTGGCGCGCCAGCCGCGTGAGCAAATACTCCACCTCTTGGCGCGCGCTGGCGCTGAGCATGGCCGCGGGTTTGCGCTGTGCGTCGCTGGCCAGCAAACCACGCCGCTGCATCACGTACTTGCGCACCGCCAGGCCCGCGCCTTGTTGCTGCTCGTAGCGCAGCAAGGGCAGGTGGGCATCAAACAGGTCATGCGCTTGATCGCGCTGTCCCGCTTGGGACAAGCGCACCACATCGCACAGCATGTCGGGGAAGCAGTAGCCGGTGTTGGCGCCATCGGCGCCGCGCGACATTTCAAAATCCAGGAACAAGCCGCCGTTGCCGCACAAGATAGCGATGTGGCGCATGCTGTTATCGGCCTCAAATTTTCGCAAGGTGCTGATTTTCTCCAACCCCGGCCAGTCTTCGTGCTTGAGCATCACGATGGAGGGAATTTCTTGCACCATGGTGCGGATCACGCTGGGGCTCATTTGCACTGCAAACGACAGCGGGTAGTCTTGCACCACGATGGGCACATCGGGGCCCAAGGCATCGGCCGCTGGGCGGTAGTAATTGATCACCTGGTCGTCGGTGCGCAAGGTGTTGGGTGGACCAATCATCACGGCAGCGGCACCGGCCGCCATCACCTCTTGGGTGAGCGCATGCATCGAGGCAAAACCCGGCGAGGACACGCCCACAATCACCGGCAGGTTGGGCGCGCGGCGGATCATCTGGGTGGTGATGGCCACGCTCTCGCCGTGCGACAACTTGGGCGCTTCGCCCATTTGCCCCAGCACCGTCACGCCAGTGGCACCGCAGGCCACATAAAAATCGGTCAACCGGTCCATCGACGCCGTGTCAATGCGGCCATCGGGATGAAAGGCGGTGGGGGCGATGGGAAAAACGCCTTGGGCGTTGGGGGTCAACAGCATGAAAACTCCAACAAAGAAATTGCGAATCAGTATAGCCACAGCCCCATGGGCCAGGGGTTAGGGTCAGGCCTTGCAGGTGTGGCAGATAAGATGGCCCCAGGAGAGACCCAACATGCTGAAAACCCACGGACGCTACGACTACTCGGCCATTTCGCGCCGCCCCGACTACAGCTGGCCTGGCGGCAAACGCTTGGCCGTTCACATCGCCTTGAACGTAGAACACTTCGCCTTTGGCGAAGGCCTGGGCAACGACTATGCGGTACCACACCCCCAGCCCAACACGCGCAGCTTTGCCTGGCGCGACTATGGCAATCGGGTCGGTGCTTGGCGCTTGATGGAATTGGCCGACGCCCTCCAGTTGCCTTTTGGCCTGCTCACCAACACCGAGTTGTATGACTATTGCCCCGAGATGATCCAGGCCTTCAGCGCGCGCGGCGACGAAATCGTGGGCCATGGCCGCACCAACAGCGAGCGCCAAGCTGACATGCCCTTGGACCAAGAGCGCGCGTGCATCCAAGAGGTATCGCAAAAAATATTCGACCACGAAGGTTTGCGCCCCAAAGGTTGGTTGGCGCCCTATATTTCGCAATCCGTGGACTCCTTGGACCTGCTCAAAGCGGCGGGGTTTCGATACATGATGGATTGGTCGCTGGACGACCAGCCGGTGTGGTTTCGCACCCAGCACGGCCCGATTTTGTCGGTGCCCTATGCCCACGACCTGAATGACTCGCTCGAATGCGTGTCGCGGCGCACCCCGTCGCAATTGTTTTGCGACAACCTGATCGATCAATTTGACGAAATGCTGCACGAGTCCCAGCGCCGCCCGCTGGTGATGCCCATCGTGCTGCACAGCTTCATCATGGGCCAGCCCTACCGAGTGCGCCAATTGCGCCGGGTGTTTGAGCACATTTTGCAGCACCGCGATCAAATTTGGCTCACCCGCCCCGGCGACATTTGCACCCACATTGAATCTTTGCCCGCCGGCACCGTGCCGGGCGCGCCATGAGCGCCACGCAGCGGGGCGATGCCAGCGCTGCCCACCTGGGCGCAGCCGAGGCCGCCAGGCGCATCGCCCGTGGTGAGCTCAGCGCCCAAGCCTTGGCCGAGGCCTGTGTGGCGCGGGCCACTGCGCGCGAGGCGCAGCTGCATGCCTGGGTCCATTTGGCCCCTGAGGCGGTGATCGACCAAGCGCGTGCGCTGGACGCCCAAACCGCACCCAAAGGTATGTTGCATGGTGTGCCGGTGGCGGTCAAAGACATCTTGGACACCGCCGACATGCCCAGCCGCTATGGCTCGCCGATTTACGCCCAACACCAACCACTGGCCGATGCATCGTGCGTGGCGCAATCGCGCGCCGCCGGTGCGGTGGTCATGGGCAAGACCCACACCACCGAGTTCGCCAACATCCACCCAGCAGTTACCGCCAACCCGCACCGGGTGGGCCACACCCCGGGTGGGTCTTCCAGCGGTTCGGCTGCCGCCGTGGCCGACTTTCAGGTGCCCTTGGCCTTTGCCACCCAAACCGCAGGCTCGACCATTCGCCCCGCCGCATTTTGTGGGGTGGTGGGCTACAAGCCCAGCTTCAACCGCATCAACCGCGCGGGGCTGAAATTCTCATCCGAGTCGCTCGACACCATTGGCTTGCTGGCGCGCCATGTGGAAGACGTGTCCCTGTGGGCCCAGGCCTTGATCGGCCAAGCCCCTGCCGCCCTGCCTACTGCGCCGTTGCGCGTGGGCTTGCACCGCACGGCTTTGTGGGGCCAAGCCAGCGACAGCGCCCAACAGGCTTTGCTGGACGCCGCCCAGCGTTTAAAAGTGGCTGGGGCCAGTGTGACTGATGTCACTTTGGATGGCGACTTCACCACCTTGTACGAAGCCCAAGGCGTGGTGATGCGCTACGAGGCCGCTCGCGCCACAGCCTGGGAAATGGCGCACCGCCGCAGCCTATTGAGCCGTGATTTATGGCTGCGTTTGGAGCAAGGCATGGCCACACCGCACAGCCAATACCTGGAGGCATTGGCCTTGGCCCAGCGTTGCAGCGCCCAGCTGGTGGAGCGCTGGCAAAGCTGCGATGTGTTGCTCAGTTTGAGCGCGCCGGGTGAAGCCCCTGAGGGTTTGCACAGCACCGGCGACTCGGTGTTCAACCGCAATTGGACCCTGCTGGGCTTGCCCTGCGTGCACCTGCCCACGGCAGCGGGGCCCCACGGCTTGCCCTTGGGGGTGCAGTTGATCGGGCCCCTCGGCGCAGACGTGGCCCTGTTGGGCGCTGCCCTGTGGGCCGAGTCGGTGTTGGCCCCGCACTACCCCTTGCGCGACCACCTGCGCTGAAAGCGCGTGGGGGTCACAGCCGGCCTTGGCTGCGGATGGCGGCCAAGTACTCGGGGCTTCCCTCGGCCACAAACTGGTCGCGGGTGGTGACATAGCGGTCGGCATACAAGCGCCCCACTGGAAAGTAGCGGTCCATGTTGACCCGCAAGGTTTGGGGGTCGAACACCCCTTCATGGCTGTGCAGCCACACCACTTGGCCAATGATCAATTGGCGCTGCGGGCTGATGTCAATGGTTTGGTACAGCTTGCACTCGAGCGCCACCGGTGACTCAGCGATGCGCGGTGCCGCCACCGCCTTTGATGGCAAGTTGGTGAAGCCCACGGCGGCCGCCTCGCTCTCGTGGCTGGGGAAGTCGCGCGAACACGCGTGCATGCGCTCGGCCGTGGCCTCGTCCACCAGGTTGACCACAAACTCGCGCTGCAAGGCGATGTTGTGCGCCGTGTCTTTGGCCGCACCACCGGGTTTGCGCTCGATGCTCAAAATCAAAATCGGCGGGTCGTCGCCCATCAGGTTGAAAAAACTAAACGGCGCGGCATTCACCACGCCCGCCTCGTTCAAACTGGTCACCAAGGCAATGGGGCGCGGCACCACCACGCTGACCAGCAGCTTGTAGCACTGGCTCGGGGCCATGCTGGAGAAGTCAAATTCCATGAAGATGCTTTCGGTTCAGGGCAATTGCGCCGCTTGTTCGAGCCGCCACAGTTGTTGCAGCAAGGCCCGGGCTTTGGCGTCGCCAATCACGGGCCCGGCGAGTTCGACGAATTTACCGTCCAAATCGGCATCGCTCAGCGGGTCTTCAGGGTCGCCTTTGCGGTTGGGTTGGAAATACACATCTTCGCGCCCATCATGGGTGACCAAGCGCACCCGCGCCGCGCGTTGCCCTGGAAAGCCTGCGTCGATTTGCGCGTCTGCGCGCAGGCTCAGGCGCTGCATCAAGCCGCGCACCTGGGTGTCGGCCAAGCGCTCGGGGCTGAACGCGGCCAAGCGCACCGAGCCATGCACCAAGGCGCTGGCCACCACAAACGGCAGGCTAAAGCGCGCCTCAGGGGCGGTTTGTGGGTTGGGGTTGCCGGCCACATCCAAGGCGGGTTGATAGGTTTCGATGTGCACCTGGGCCAGGTCATTGGCGCCAACCCCCATGCGCTGCTGCAAGGCCAGCGCACCGTCGATGGCGGCAAAGGTGTGGCCACAGCAGGCATGGTTTTTAAAGGTCATGTGTTGGATGTTGAACACGCGGCCCAAGTCGCCCAGCATGGGCAACCAGTTGGGGCCACTGCCCATGGCCACGCCCATGCCGGCCTCGCCCTCCAAAATATCCAGCGAGCCGGTCACACCGGCGCGCGCGGCTTGAGCGGCCAACACACCGGCTTCGGCGGCGCGGCCAGCGTGCAAGGGCTTGGACATGGAGTCCATGCGAAACGCTTGTTGCAAACCCGCGGCAAAGGTGCCCACCGTGGCCAGCGCGTGGGCATACGCGGTGGGTGGCAAGCGGTACAAGGTGGCAGCCGCTGCGGCCGCGCCAAAGCTGCCCACGGTGCCCGTGTTGTGCCAGTGTTTGTAGTGGGCGCGGCCCAAGGTGGCACCGATGCGGGTGGAAATTTCGTACCCAGCCACCACGGCGCGCAGCAGGTCCAAGCCCGAGGCTTGTGTTTCCTGGGCCACGGCCCAGGCGGCTGCAATGGTGGGGGCGCCGGGGTGGTAAATGGCTTCGCGGTAAATGTC
>CAMDLJ010000161.1 GCA_945901665.1 Bordetella parapertussis
CAAGTCCAGTTGCTGCTCTGACAAGGCCCAGTCTTGTTGGCGAACTTGGTGCAGTTGTGCGCGCATGGCGGGCAGGTCGGTGATGGTGTGTTCGCTGAAGGTTTGCAGCCCATGGCGCGCTTGCAGCCAGGCATCGATGGCCGCAGGGCCTTTGAGGGCCATCAGCAACATGCCCGCCGCAGTCACCTGGGCCGGCACCCGTGCCCCCAGCACAAAGCCGGTGCTCATGTGGCGCACTGGGCCATTGCGGGCCACATACACAATTTCATCGCCATCGAGCACGCTCAGGTAAGAGGTTTCGTGGGTGCTGGCGGTCAAGCGCTGCAAAAACGGTTGCACGATGCGTGGCAGCCGCGCGGACTCCAAATATGACTGGCCCAACCGCATCACCCGGGGGGTGAGCCAAAACAACTTGCCATCGGTGGCCATGTACCCCAAGTGGGTCAGGGTGAGCAGGTAGCGCCGCGCAGCAGTTCGTGTCAAGCCGCAGCGCTGAGCGGCTTGCAGGGCCGACAGACGCGGATGGACTTCGTCAAAGGTTTCGATGATGGACAGACCGCGTTCCAAACCGGCGATCCAGTCGCGGGCGGCCAAGGCCGGCGGTTCTGAGGGTAAGGCGTTTTTCATGGGTGAGGGGGTGATCTAGGACATACCCTGATTTGGTGCGATTATCGTTCCAGTTTGTTCGTTAATCGCGCAAAGAATGGGTTTTCTCGTCACTTTGCGCAGGGCTTTATTTACAGTGCGGGCAGATGTTCGGGCCGGGCCGTTTGCTCTGCTGGCCGGTACACCGATAAAAACACACCTAAACCCTGGCCCTTGGGCCACCACCCATGGAGATGATGATGAAACAACACCTACCCCTGCACCTGGCTTTGTCCGCGCTGCTGACCCTGGCCGCCGGCGCTGTGCAATCCCAAGACATCAAGTTCGCCAACATCGTGGAGATGTCGGGCCCAGGCACCACCTCCGGGGTGATGTTCAAAAACGGCGTGGAATTGGCCATCAAAGAGATCAATGCCGCCGGCGGCATCATGGGCCGCAAGATCAGCTACACCTCTGAGGACACGCAAAGCAACCCAGGCGTGGCCAAGGGCTTGACGCAAAAAGCCGTGGACAACGATGTGTTTGCCATTTTCGGCCCGGTGTTCTCGGGCTCCATCATGGTCTCCATGGCCGAGAGCAAGCGCGGCGAGACGCCCAACTTCACCGGCGGCGAGGCCACGGCCATCACCCAACAAGGCAACCCCTGGGTGTTTCGCACCGCGTTTGGTCAAAGCGTGTCCTTCCCCAAGGTGGCGCGCTACATCAATGGCAAATCGAAAAAGCTGGCTGTTTTGTATGTGAACAACGACTTTGGCAAGGGTGGACAAGCGGCCATCAAGCAGCTGTTGGCCAACTCACCCACCCAAATCGTGGTTGAAATTTCCACCGAGTCGGGACAGGTCGACTTTTCTGCCGCCGTCATTCAAGCCAAGCAGTCGGGCGCAGACGCCTTGTTTGCCTACACCAATGAAGAAGAATCGGCCCGTTTGTTGCGCGAGTTGCGCAAACAAGCCTGGAACAAGCCGGTGATTGGCGAGACGGTGCTCACCAGCGCCAAAGTGGTGGAGTTGGCCGGTGAAGCCGCCAACGGCGCGGTGGCCCATGTGGGTCTGACTGTGGAGGCACCGCAACTGCAAGCCTGGGGCAAAAAGTTTCAAGCCGCCTACAACACCAGCTCGGATCACAACGGTGTGAAGGGCTACACCGGGGTGTATGTGCTCAAAGCGGCGATTGAAAAAGCCGGCAAGGTCGACCGTAAAGCGGCCGCCGCGGCGATCCGCAACAGCTGCTTCACGGCCAAGCAATACCCTGGCGTGCTGATGGATGTGTGCTTTGACGACAAAGGCGACATCGACCGCGAAAGCTTCATCACCGAAATCCGCAATGGCAAAACCGTGGTGGCCGAGACCTTGCCCCCAATGAACAAAAAATAAACCGCCTGCCCAATGCTGTGACCTGTGGGCCAGCACGGTTGTTTGATCGTGCGCGCGCTTCACAGGCCAGGCTTGGGCCTTCACCCAGCCCGCCGGTTGGGGTTCACTGTTGAATGGAATTTTTCATGAGCATCTTCGATCTGCCCAAGATCGATGGGCACTGCCATGTGCTCGATCCGCAGCGCTTTGCGTACCCGGCCGAGGTGGCCTACCACCCGCAGGGGCAAGAGGTGGGCACGGCCGCTTACTTTGCCCATGTGATGGACGCCTATGCCGTGCGCCACGCTTTGCTGGTGGGACCCAATTCGGGCTACGGCACGGACAACCGTTGCTTGCTTGACGCCATCGTCCATGGCGATGGGCGCTTCAAAGGCATTGCCGTGGTCCCCGCCGACACCACAACGGCGGCCTTGCGCGCCTTGCAAGCACAAGGTGTGGTGGGCATTGCCTTCAACACCGCGTTTCATGGACTGGATTTTTACAAGGACATCGACCCCTTGTTAGCGCGATTGGCAGACCTGGGGATGTGGGCCCAATTTCAAGTCAGTGGCGACCAATTGGTGGCCCTGCTGCCGCGTATTTTTCGTGTGCGCGTGCGCACATTGATCGACCACGCGGGTCGCCCCCGCATGGTCGATGGCCCGCAAGCGCCGGGTTTGCGCGCCCTGGCGCAACTCGCCGACAGTGGTTTGGGTGTGATCAAAATATCTGGTTTTGTGAAATTTTCTGAGCAGGGGTTTCCATTTGACGATGTCCAGGCCCATGTGCAAAGGGTGTGGCAGATGTTTGGTGCAGACCACTGCATCTGGGCCTCAGACTGGCCCTATTTGCGCGCCACCTCGCGCTTGGACTATGGGCCCATGCTCAAACTCACAGAGCGCTGGTTCAGCCCGGAACAGTGCCAGCCAATGATGTGGGACAACCCCAAGCGTTTTTTTGATTGGTAGGACGGCATGACCGATTTTCTTCAACTGTTTTTCAGCGGCATGGCGACCGGCTGTATTTATGCCCTGGCCGCTTTGGGCTTTACCTTGCTGTGGCAAGCCTCGGGCACGATCAACTTTGCCCAGGGTGAATTTGTCATGCTGCCCGCGTTTGTGATGGTCATCATGCTGCACCAAGGTCTGCCCCTGACCCTGGCCTTTTTGCTCGCCTGCGGCGTGGCCGTTTTGCTGCTGGGTTGGTTGTTCAAGCGGGGCTTGGTCGACCCTTTGTTCAAGCACGGCATGATGCCCATTGTGGTGGCCACCATCGGCTTGTCGATTGCCATGCGCAACGGTGTGCGCGCTGGCTACAGCTCAGAACCGCAGCCTTTTCCGCAGGTCTTCCCTGATGTGGTGTTGAACCTGGCGGGGGTCAATGTGTCGGGATCGGACATTGGCACTTTTGTGTTTGCCCTGTGCTTGGTGTTGCTGACCCAAACCTTTCTCAACCGCACCTTGACCGGACGGGCCATGCAGGCGGTGGCGCAAAACACCGAAAGCGCCGCGGTGCTGGGCATCAATGTGCCGCGCATGATCTTCTACACCTTTGCCATCAACGCGGTGCTGGCCGCGGCCGCCGCCTTGTTGGTCACGCCCACTTACCTGGCCAAATTCGACATGGGCGAAAGCCTGGGCACCAAAGCATTTTTTGCCGCCATCATTGGTGGATTCAACAACTCTCGCGGCGCCTTGTTGGGCGGTTTGTTGGTGGGTGTGAGCGAGAACTTGGCCGCGGCCTATATCTCTTCGGCCTACAAGGACGCGGTGGCCTTGGTCATCTTCATGGTGGTGATCTTGTTCAAACCCCAAGGCTTGCTCGGGCGCAAAGAGGAGCGCAAAGTATGAGGAAAATAAATTTATGGGTGGGCTTGGCCCTGCTGGTGGCGCTGGTGGTGGCGCCGGCGTATTTCAAAAACTACGGCATCCATTTGTTCACCACCTGGTTGGTGTTCATCATCGCCACCATGGGCTTGAACCTGACGGTGGGTTATGCCGGTCAAAAGTCGCTGGGCCATGCGGCTTTCTTTGGCATCGGGGCCTACACGGTGGCGATATTCCTCAAGGCCGGCCTGAGCTTTTGGCTGGCCTTGCCTGCCGGCGCCTGGTTGTGCTTTGTGGTGGGGCTGGTGGTGGGGTTTCCGGCACTGCGGGTGCAAACCATTTACCTGGCGTTTGCCACCTTGGGCTTCAACACCGCGCTGTGGCTGGTCATGCGCAATGAAGAGTGGCTCACGGGCGGCACCTTTGGCATCAACAACATTGCCCGCCCCAGCCTGTTCGGTTTCAGCTTGGATGGCAATTTGGCCTATTACCGGTTGGTACTGGCCATGGCGGTGTTGCTGGGCTTGTTGTTATGGGGCTTGCTGCGCTCGCCGTGGGGCAAGGCCTTCACCGCACTGCGCGACAACCCCATCCGCGCTGAGAGCCTGGGCGTGGACACCCGCGCATATACCTTGATGAGTTTTGCCATTGGCGCGGCCTATGCCGGTATGGCCGGAGGTTTGTACGCGTCGCAGGTGCAGTTCATCGACCCAGCTTTGTTCACCGTGGGCGCGTCCATCATGATGTACCTGATGGTGGTGGTCGGCGGTCCTGGTTACTTTTTGGGTCCCATTTTGGGCTCGGCGGTGGGGGTCATCTTGCCCGAGTGGCTGCGCTTTGCCCAGGGCTGGTACCTGATGGTGTTTGGCACGGCCGTGGTGCTGCTGATGATTTGGCTGCCCGATGGCTTGCTCAGCATCCCCGACCGCTGGCGAGCGCGGCGCCAGTCACGGCTGGCCTCTGAACAACGCCGCCAAGCGGCACACACTGGGGGTGTGGCATGAACCATCCTGTTTTAAAAGTCACCCAGCTGAAAAAAGCCTATGGCGCCATCCAAGCCGTGGGGGGCGTGTCGTTTGAGGTGCAGCCGGGTGAAATATTTGGCGTCATTGGCCCCAATGGGTCGGGCAAAACCACCTTGTTCAACAGCATGCTGGGGCAAATCAGCCCCGATGAGGGGCGCATCGAGTTGCGGGGTCAAGATGTCACCGGCTTGGGGCCCTTGGCTTTGAGCCGGCTGGGTGTGGGCCGCACCTTCCAAACCCTGCAGGTATTTGGCAAGATGAGCGTGCGCGACAACCTGATCGTGGCGGCCCAAGAGCACCGGGGTTCCATGGGCAGTCGCTTGTTCGCGCCCAGTGACTCGGATCTGGGAGACAAGGCCGACGCCTTGCTGGCGCAGTTTCGCTTGACCCATGTGGCCCACCAAAAAGCGGGTGAACTCAGTTACGGCCAGCAAAAACTGGCGGACATCGCCATGGCCTTCATGAGCGAGCCCGCGTTGGTGTTGCTCGACGAGCCCTGCGCGGGCGTCAACCCCTCTTTGGTGGGCGGTATTTCTAGGCTGCTCAAGCAACTCAACCAAGAGCGCCAAGGCTCGTTTGTGGTGATCGAGCACAACATGGAATTTGTCATGGGACTGTGCCACCGCATCATGGTGATGGTCGAGGGCCAAGTGCTGGCCATTGGCACGCCCGATGAAATTCGAGCCAACAAGCAGGTGCTCGACGCCTATCTGGGGAATTGAGATGAGCGACCCCAACAACACCTGCATTGAGTTTGATGATGTGGTCTCGGGTTACAAAGATTTCATGATCCTCAACAACCTGTCATTCAAGGCGCGCCGGGGTGCCATCACCTTGCTGATGGGCCCCAACGGGGCGGGCAAGTCCACGGTGCTCAAAACCTTGTTCGGCTTGCTCAAGCCGCGCCAGGGGCGGGTGCTGCTCGATGGGCAAGACATCAGCGGCGCGAGCCAAAAAGACCTGCTGGCCAAAGGCATCGCATTTGTGCCCCAAGGGCGCAACCTGTTTGGACAGCTCAGTGTGTTTGAAAACCTGGAGTTGGGCGGCATCACCTTGGGGCTCAAGACCACCCATGCGCGCATCCCTGAGGTGCTGGATTTTTTCCCCCGCATTAAGGAGCGCTTGCATTCACGCGCGTCGTCTTTGTCAGGTGGCGAGCAAAAGCAGTTGGAAGTTGGCCGGGCCTTGCTGTTGCGCCCCAAAGTGTTGCTGATCGACGAGCCCTCGATTGGCTTGTCGCCATTGGTGGTGCAAGACGTGTTCAAGTTGTTGCAGCGCTTGGCCGCCCAAGGCACCACGGTGCTGATGGTGGAGCAAAACGTCAAGAGTGCGCTGAAGTATTCGCACGACGCCATTGCTTTGGAATCGGGGCGCTTGGTGTTGCACAAACCCGCCAGTGAGATTTTGGCCGACCCCCACATGGAGCGTTTGTTTTTGGGCGGGTTCCCAGCTGTGGAAGTCCCATC
>CAMDLJ010000162.1 GCA_945901665.1 Bordetella parapertussis
CAAAGCCTTGAGCGAACGCAAGCGTTAGATTTCGGCACCATTTTGGCTCAGGCCCTGTAAAAGTTCATCGGTATTTTCACCCTGCTTGAGTGGTTGGTGACGCACACCCAAACGTTGCCCGTCCTTCTTGAAATTCACTGCCGTCTAGTAAGGCACCCACGAGGGCGTCAAACAAGCCCTACAGCACCCTTTTCCACACGAAGGCTGGGCCAACTAGCTGAGCACCAGAGCAACGCTTGTAGGGCTTGCACGCAAAGGGCAGCTCGCCACACACACGCGAGATAAAAATTAGATTGATTTCTGATCGGGAAAT
Source organism: Bordetella parapertussis (assembly GCA_945901665.1). The sequence continues at coordinate 314 of CAMDLJ010000162.1, forward strand.
CTATGAAAACACATTGAAAAATCTATGAAATGTAGTATGGGACCGATATACTACAAATTTTTTAAAGTAAAGCGCCAATAAAAGCGCTTAAGTGGTTGAAAGTAAAGGGAAAATTTTGGTGCGTGGTGAGGGTTTCGAACCCCCGACCCCCGCCGTGTGAAGGCGATGCTCTACCACTGAGCTAACCACGCGATACCTGAATTACAAACGAGGATTTTGACATAAATTTGTCCTGAAAATCGAATCGATCCTCTGAAATCTCAGAGGAATGATTTCGATGTGTTCAGGCAGATGTGGATTGCCAGACCACATGTCCGCCACTGGATTTAGACAGCGCGGCCATGGCATTCGAATGTTCCGTGATTTCTTGCTCCGTCAAGGCAATCACAGGCAAATCAAATTGAGACAAGTCAATGTCAGTGGTTTGATGGCGCACCTGATCTACCGAATCGTCCTGGATCAACAATGCGTTTTGTCCGCGCGTCAAGCAAATGTATACATCAGCCAACAGCTCGGCGTCCAACAGCGCGCCGTGCAATGTTCGCGCTGCGTTGTTCACGCCCAATCGATCGCAAAGTGCATCCAGTGAATTTCGCTTGCCGGGAAACATTTCCTTGGCCATCGACAAGGTATCTGTAACCCCTGCCACGTGGTCCGTCAACGGCCCCAAATTCAAGCGTTCAAGCTCTTTGTTGAGAAACCCAATGTCAAAGGAGGCGTTATGGATGATGACTTCAGCCCCTGAGACAAAGCTCAAGAAATCAGAGGCAATGGCTTGAAATTCAGGCTTATCACGCAAAAACTCATTGCTGATACCGTGCACTTTCAAAGCATCTTCGTGGCTGTCTCTTTTCGGATTGAGGTAATGGTGAAAATGATTGCCAGTTATTTTTCTGCCCAGCAATTCCACACACCCGATTTCGATGATCCGATCGCCATTTTCAGCAGAAAGGCCCGTGGTTTCTGTATCTAAAACAATCTGTCGCATTTCAGTGGTTTTCTTTGGCGTGATTGATCGAATATTTCGGAATTTCAATCACCAAGTCTTGGAGGGCAACAATGGCTTGACAACTCAGGCGTGAGTTGGGGTGCAAGCCCCAAGCGCGATCAAGCAAATCTTCTTCGGTTTCCTCGAGGGCATTGAGGCTTGTATAGCCCTCATGCACGATCACATGGCAAGTCGTGCATGCGCAACTCATGTCACAAGCGTGCTCAATGTTGATCCGATTTTCCAAAAGTGTTTCACAAATGGTGTTACCAACGGGCGAGTCGAGCGTTGCGCCAGTCGGACAATATTCAGCATGGGGCAAAATTTTGATGATGGGCATCAAAGGCTTTCTATGTTTTTACCGGCCAGGGCCTGTTGTATGCCGCGATTCATTCGTTGAGCGGCAAATGATTCTGTGGCATTGGACAAGGCTTTTGTGGCCGCCTCAATGATGGATGGATCATGCGCATTTTTCGCAGTGATCAAGTCATCGATGGCTTTTTCTATCGACGCGCGGTAATCCATGTCGAGCCAGTGGCCATCGGCTTGGAGAGCACTGCGCGTGGCCAAACAGATTCGATCCGCATCCAACCGGGCCTCGGCCAATGCACGCGCAGCCATGTCTTCTTGTGCAGTGGCAAAGCCCGCCTGCAACATGCGGGCGATATCTTGGTCATTCAATCCGTAACTGGGCTTGACGTCGATGTGGGCTTGTACACCACTGATCATTTCTTGCGCACTGACTTGCAGCAAGCCATCCGCATCCACTGTGAATGTCACACGGATGCGTGCAGCACCTGCTGCCATTGGAGGGATTCCCCTCAACTCAAATCGCGCCAAACTGCGGCAATCTGCCACCAAGTCACGCTCGCCCTGCACCACATGCAAGGCCAGTGCCGTTTGGCCATCTTGATAGGTTGTGAAGTTTTGGGCCATGGCTGTCGGTATGGTTTGGTTGCGCGGAACGATGCGTTCGACCAAGCCACCCATGGTTTCCAATCCCAAGGACAGCGGAATCACGTCCAACAGCAAAATTTCTCCATCCGGGTTGTTGCCCGCCAACTGATTGGCTTGGATGGCCGCCCCCAAAGCAACCACCTCATCAGGATTGAGGTTGTTCAATGGCGGTTTTTGAAAAAACTCCGCCACTGCAGTTTGAATTTGAGGCATGCGCGTGGATCCCCCGACCATCACCACACCTTGTACATCGCTTTTTTCCAAATCTGCATCGCGCAAAGCCTTGCGCACGGCCGCGATGGTCCGCTGAGTCAATGAACGGGTCCATTGATCAAACTCATCGCGGGTGACAGCTGCATCTATTGCGCCAGCAGATAAATCCACACAAAAACGGCTTTCTTTCGCTGCAGACAATTGCTCTTTGCATGCGCGGGCCGCAAATTGAAGCCGGGTTTTTTCTTGTGGCGATGTCGGTTGGAAGCTGAATTTTTGCAACAGCGCTTCCACCAGCATGTTGTCGTAATCGTCCCCCCCCAGTGCTGAGTCCCCCCCCGTGGAAAGCACTTCGAATACACCAGCCTGAAGGCGCAATATAGAGATATCGAAGGTTCCGCCGCCCAAATCGTAGACGGCATAAATCCCTTCACTGCCTTGGTCCAGTCCGTACGCAATGGCAGCAGCGGTGGGCTCATTGATGAGTCGCAAAACATTGAGCCCCGCCAGTTGAGCAGCATCTTTGGTGGCTTGCCGCTGGGCGTCGTCAAAGTAAGCAGGCACAGTGATCACTGCCCCGAACAAGTCTTCGTCAAAGCTGTCCTCGGCACGGTAGCGCAGGGTGGCCAAAATTTCAGCACTGATCTCTACAGGAGACTTCAAGCCGTCGGATGTGTGAATTTGAAGCATCCCTGGGGCGTCTTCAAAGCGATAAGGCAGCTGCGCGTGGTTGGCTATGTCTTTCAGCCCACGGCCCATGAAGCGCTTGAACGAAGCCAAGGTGTTTTGCGCATCATGGGTTTGGTTGTCTTGCGCTATAAAACCGATTTGCCGCGCTCCGCCCTGCAAATACCGAACAACAGACGGCAATACAACACGACCTTGCTCATCTGGCAAGCACTCGGGCACTCCATGCCTGACGGATGCCACCAAAGAGTGAGTGGTGCCCAGGTCGATTCCAATGGCAATTCTCCTTTGATGGGGGTCTGGCGCTTGGCCAGGTTCAGAGATTTGTAATAAGGCCATGAGGTTGGTGCTTTAAGCACTCTCTAATCGGTCCAACTGCAACACGACCGCTTGAATAAATCGATCCACAAACATCAAAGCCCTGACCGACAAGGCAGCCATCTGAGGATCTGAGACAACGTCTAAAAAATGCCCACACTCAGCCAGCAAAGTATCTCGGTATGCCTTGACTTCGGCAAGAAGTGCATCCATTTCGGCAGGACTGTCTGCCGAGTCCAGCGCTTCACGCCAAGTGATTTGCTGCACCAAGAACTCTGTGGGCATGGCTGTATTGGTTTCTGCAGCGATGGGCACACCCAGCAACTCGCACAAATAGGCGGCACGTTTGACGGGGTTTTTTAGCCGCTGGTAGGCTTCATTGATCCGAACCGACCATTGCATGGACAGTCTCTGCGCTGAGGCATCGGCTTGGGCATGCATATCAGGGTGGGCATGTCGTTGCAAGGCTTTCCAGCTTTGTTCCAACGAGATCAAATCAATGGCGTACTGCTGGGGTAATTGAAACAAGGCAAAGTCGCTGGCAGCCAGATTGGGTGCCTGAGATTGATCTGGCGCAATCACCTCAGATCCGGAACGACTCACCACAGCCACAACGATCACGCTCGTTGGGGTTGTTGAACTTGAACCCCTCATTGAGACCCTCTCGAACAAAGTCGAGTTCGGTGCCATCAATGTATGCCAAACTTTTGGGGTCAATCAGAATCTTCACACCCATCGCCTCAAAAACGATGTCTTCTGGTGTCACATCGTCCACGTATTCCAGCTTGTAAGCCAAGCCAGAACAGCCGGTGGTTTTCACACCCAGTCGTACACCCAAACCTTTTCCACGCTTGGATAAGTATTTGTTCACGTGGCGTGCAGCCGCTGGTGTCAAAGAAACAGCCATGATGATTGATTAGCTCAATTCAAAAAAATCGGAATACATGTCAAGCAATGCTGACGTGTTTCTTTTTGTAATCTTCAACAGCCGCCTTGATCGCGTCCTCGGCCAAAATTGAACAATGAATTTTGACGGGGGGCAAGGCCAGTTCTTGTGCGATTTCGCTGTTCTTTAAGGCAGCAGCCTGGTCCAATGTTTTCCCCTTGACCCATTCAGTGACCAGCGATGATGAGGCGATGGCGGATCCACATCCATAAGTCTTAAAACGGGCATCCTCAATCACCCCGGTTTCAGGGTTGACTTTGATTTGCAGCTTCATCACGTCCCCGCAGGCAGGAGCACCGACCATGCCGGTGCCTACGGATTCATCGCCCTTGTCAAAGGAGCCCACATTTCGTGGATTTTCGTAATGGTCAATGACCTTTTCGCTGTAAGCCATGGGGGTACCTTTTCAATTTTGAATGTGCAGCCCATTGAATGGTGCTGATGTCAATACCGTCTTGATGCATTTCCCACAAGGGGCTGAGCTCACGAAGCTTATTGACGTTGTGCTTGATGGTTGAAATAGCGTAATCGATTTCTTCTTCTGTGGTGTAGCGACCAATCGTGATGCGCAAGCTGCTGTGGGCCAGTTCATCACTGCGGCCCAAGGCACGCAAAACATAGCTTGGCTCCAGACTGGCAGAGGTGCAAGCCGAACCGGAGGAGACGGCCAAACCTTTGATGCCCATGATCAATGATTCACCCTCCACAAAATTGAAGCTGATGTTGAGGTTGTGTGGCACCCTTTGGGTCAGATGACCATTGACAAACACCTGCTCCAAATTTTGCAAACCGGACAAAAGCCTTTGGTGCAAAACCTTGGTACGCTTTAAATCGTCAGCCATTTCGATCTTCGCCAACCTGAAAGCCTCGCCCATGCCCACACACTGATGGGTGGGCAAGGTGCCGCTTCGCATGCCTCTTTCATGCCCACCGCCATGGATTTGGGCCTCCAGGCGGATACGTGGTTTGCGGCGCACGTACAAGGCACCGATTCCCTTGGGCCCGTAGGTTTTGTGAGAGGCCAGGCTCATGAGATCAACCGGCAAAGACTGAAGATCGATATCAACTTTGCCGGTGGCCTGGGCGGCATCCACATGGAAAACGATGCCTTTTTCGCGGCACATGGCTCCAATGGCAGCAATATCCTGAACCACGCCAATTTCGTTGTTCACAAACATGACGCTGATCAAAATGGTGTCCTTGCGAATGGCTGCCTCTAGCGCAGCCTTGCTGATCAACCCATCCTCTTGAACATCCAGATACGTGACTTCAAAACCTTGCCGCTCCAACTCACGCATGGTGTCTAAAACGGCTTTGTGCTCGGTCTTGACGGTGATCAAGTGTTTACCGCGAGATTGGTAAAAATTCGCAGCGCCTTTGATGGCCAAATTATTGGATTCGGTGGCGCCAGACGTCCACACAATTTCCCGGGGATCGGCACCAATCAATTCAGCCACATATTGGCGTGCTTTTTCAACCGCTTCTTCGGCCTCCCAACCCCAGGCATGGCTGCGTGAAGCTGGATTACCGAAGTGCTCTCTTAGCCAAGGAATCATGGCATCAACCACACGGGGATCCACAGGATTGGTGGCGGCGTAATCCATGTAAACAGGGAAATGAGGCGTTGTGTCCATGTACGGCAATTTGTTTCAGGTCAAGTAAAAAGCAATGACTCGGATCAGCTCTTGGCAAAGACATTGCCCAAGGCAAAGACCGAATTGGGCGCATTGACACGCAAGGGCTTGACCACCGGAGAGCTGGAAATAGCCCGTTTGATCATGGGCTTGGATTCGATTTGCACGCCTTTGGCCAACTGGTCATCAACCAGCTTTTGCAAGGT
>CAMDLJ010000163.1 GCA_945901665.1 Bordetella parapertussis
TTGTTCAAAATATGCGGATCTATCTCCGAGAGAGTTTGCGCCATCACCCCAGTGTTTGAAAAAGTAAACGCCACAGAAGCCAATTGGAAAAAGACATAGGTTTGCATCAGCCGGGACGTGTCCACCGTTAAAAACAACACGCCCAAAAATAACAAAGCCACGGCCAAAGCCAAGGCCACACTGATGCGCATAACCCGATCGATCACGTTTTTTTGGAGTTCTTGTTGACCCATGACATCCAATTGAATCCAGCGAAATCCATCGGTGTTGATCTTGAAATAAACAGTGAAGGCTTGGTCAGCATCCAGGGATGGGAAAAAACAATACAGATCGTCTTTGCAGACATCTGTATTTTTTCGCTTCAGATCCCCTTGTTTGTCCAGCACCCAGCGCTGGTCTACCCACTGATACATCGACAGCTGATCCAAATAGTGCGGGCCCACCCGAACAACCCAGGACTGCTCGCCCTTGCTCAAGCTGTCGTCAGCCTCCAAGGGGGTGCTGGTCAACCGAATCCAGGTGTCACCCCGCATAAAGCCCAAGCGCAAAGATTTTTCAAAAGCTTGAAAGTTTTTTTGCCCAATCTCTTGGATGTCGGTGCTGGCGGTTTCGTCGTGGAAATAGGCCATCTCACGCACATGCCCAGCAGCTTGCGCAGGCGGGCAAACCAGCCCCAACAGAAACAAGAAAATATAAAAAATGCGCTGCATACAGCCTGCGATGATGGCATTTTTTCTGCAAATGAATGTATCTATCCGTACAACAGTGCACATTGATCGGGTACTTGAGAGGTATTGTGAGTCCTGGGTGACAAAATGAAGCCCCCACCCGCCCCGCCATCCCCTGTCTTTGCCATGCGGCGTCCACATGCTTTTGGACTGGGATTTCCCAAACTGTCATGCCCCAAGGTAGGACCATGGTCTACATTAAGCCCATGAATACCCACAGCATCTGAAGATGCCTTTTCTGCGTAACCTCACCGACTTAGCGGGCCAGGCATTAACCCGCAGGTCAAATTTATTGTCGCTGCGCTGGTGCGGCCAGTTGGGGTTGGCCTTGATGCTGCTGCTGTCCTTATGGGGCTGCGGAGAAAAATTTCTGACTTGGCCGTGGACAGATCAAGCCACCGCATCCCCAACCAACACGCCGCCAGTGGCGCAATCCGGTCAAAGTCCGATGTTGCTGCTGAGTGCCGACAACTGGCCCATGACGGCGCCGATTTTTCGCCAAGTCAAACGAGATTTTTACGAATGCAAAGGACTGGTCGGCGACTGGTTTGAAACTTTGCTGCTGGCCGAGATGAATTTTTTGGCCAACGAATCTGGCCTCAAAAACCTTCCCTCAGCGGTTTGTCTGGTTCAAATTGACCGCCTACTCAAACCCGACGAAGGTCGGTTTATGGTTCACTTTTATGCCAATGCCACAGAGCTGAGCGAATGCGCCATGAAGCACCGGTGCCAATTGGCGCGCAATGTCAGCCTGGTGCTAAAAAACAATGCGGTTTATCGATCATACTTTTTGTCTGATTTTCAGCGCGAAAAGTACCAACAGCACTGCATCACGCCCGATGGCAAGTGGCACCCTCAGACGACTTGTTATGAACTCCCGTGATGGCTTGGCGAAGGCCGTGTCAAAGGGGAACGGCCAACATGGTGTCTATGCCAAAAGAGTCCACCACCACATCCATGGATTTGATCAGCCAGTTTTCGCCAGAGGGGCGCAAAAGGGCACGGTAGCGCGCCACCATGTACAAGCGACTCACCCCTTCTTCGCTGGACTGGTAGACCACCAAATTCGCACGTGCCTGCACCATGGATTCGGGCAAGGACTGGCATTGCACATTGCTCACTTGGCGCAATAAGCGGTCTCTGCGATAGGTCAAAACACCCTTGGCCAACATCGCCACCCGGTCGCGGACCATGCCGTGGGTGTAACAACCCATGATGGGCAAGTGAAGTCCCAAGTCTTGATTTTCTCGCGACAACACACGGTAAATACAATCTTCAGTATCGAACAAGGCCGTCCAGGCTTCGAATTGCTCAGCATCGAGCAACTCAGCATAGACGTTGAAAAAGGACCGGATGGACTCTGGGTGAGCGCTCATGCAGATTTCCCTTCGGCCTGGGCGCCACCCAAGCCCATGATGCGGTGGTAATAGCTCCAAAAACCGCGAATGGATATTTCTTGCGACAAATAGTCGGTGTCTTGAACCGGCCCCACCCCGCCCATTTCCAACACCTCGTGTCCGCCTGGTCGGCGATGGCGAATGCCTTGTTGGACCAAGCGCAAAGCCTCGCCATCTTCCAAAGAGATGTAGCCCGATGGGCCAATGAAGTTGGCGGTCAGCATTTTGTCGTGGGTTTGTTCGGGTGTGTCTGACTCAAAACCCAAATACGTGATGTGCAACTCCACCTCATCTGGGCCTTTGGGCCGCAGGTGGCGGATGGCGTAGGTGTTGTCCACCTGGGCAATGATCAAGGTCGGGAAAATAGACAAGATGGTGGTTTTGTAGCCGTCCCCCAAATCCAAGGGCACATGGATCAAGGCGGGGTCGGCCATCTTCATGTCGGGGTTGAATTTACCGGTGCCTTCATAGGCCTGGGCCATCAGGGCCTGGTTGTCTTTATCGGTGGCACTGAGAATGGAGTGGTTCCAGGTGTTTTTTAAATCGGCATCGACTTTGATGCCGCCTTGCATCGTGGGCTGCTGCAAGCCAAACGAGACTTGAAATTGATGCAGCAATGAGCCATGGTAAGGGTCGCGCACATTTTCGTTGTAAAGCTTCCAATTACCAGGAATGCGTTGGCGCAAATAGCCCAACACTTTGGGTTTGCGCTGAACCAATAAGCGCTCAATTTGGGACAGCGAATGGGGCCCTAAAAAAGTTTTTAAATCAGGTGGGGTTGCATGAAAGCTGCCAAAAATCAAACCCCCATGGGACTGGACCTGAAGCACATTCAGGCCATGCTCGGATTTTTGAAAAGAGGCAGGCATGCCGCCCTTGCCCTTCATGCCCTTGAGCAATGGCACGCCCATGAGCTCGCCTTTGAGGGAATAACTCCACAGGTGGTAGGGACAGGTCAAGCTTTGCGCACGGCCCCGGACTGCGGTGACCAGTTGCGCGCCACGGTGTGCGCATGAATTTTCAAAGGCGTGAAAGCCCTGGTCTTCAGATCTGGTGACCACCACCTGTGTGTCGCCAATCCAATTGGTGACAAAGCTACCAACCTCGGGCAACTCCACCTCATGGCACAAATAGTTCCACACGGGGCCGCGAAAAATGCGCTCGTTTTCCAGTTGGTAAATGTCCGCGTCGGTGAACACGGCATAGGGCACGCGAGAAAAGTCTGACGTGGGCCAAGCAGTCGGGTCTTGGGCCATACCTTTATCCATCTTTCACTCCTGATTTTTTATCACGTCACTTTGCTCAATGCCTTACGTTTATAACACGCAAGCACTGGCGCTGAATCGGCTTGCGCGACCCCACACAGCGCTGCGTTTGACACTTTCATCATCCCCATCTTTGGCGCTGCTGTGATGGGGGAAAAGTTGCCATCAAAACCATCAAACCCTGGTGGAGCTGATTTCACGCAGTCCCATTCGCACCACGAACAGGGCCGCCGTACAAATGCCGTGGAACGCATGATGTGTCATCAGTTGCTTGCACTTTGCCCGTCTTGCAAGATTCGCAATTTCGGCGACAATGCGCATCAAGAACTAATTGCAGAGTTGGGGCTCATAAACCGACCTGCATCAAAAACAACAAAAGCAATGCGCAAAAAATTTGGCCGTGGCAGGTCACATCAGATATGGCAACACAATGACCGCCAGGGTCATTGCTCAAGAGTCCCTGCCTTTGCGCTTTTGTTGCTGGCCCAATGTTTGACCGAGGTCAACTGTGCTGTTTGACCACTGCGCCGAGTGCAAGCGCTGCTGCACCATCGACGATGGTCACCCCCCCCTTGAAGTCAGCCTCACCCGTTCTGAAAAAAAGAAATTGGGCAGTGTGTGTATTGAAAAGAGTTGTGAGCACCTGGGCGATCAAGGGTGCACCATGGGCGACGACAAGCCGTTCGCGTGCAGCCTCTACCCACTTTCTTTCGATCCTGTGCGCAGACAGTTCCTGTATGACACCGACTGCCCGCTGATGCCGACCTACGTCAAACAACTCCAGCAGCCCGACAGTGATGCTCAAGCCCACTTCTCCATGGTCCAAAACGCCATCTTCAAGTTGGAAAAAAAAGACCCTTCTTTTTTACAACAGAATTTCACCATCGATGTGGATTACTTTGATTTGAAGAAACTGCCACATCCACCCCTGCCTAAGGAATCTCGCAAATGATTGTTACGCCCTTGAGAGTCATTGAATCGGCCAACCAAGCCAACGACGTTCAGCACATTGGCTATCAAAGCTGGACCCCAGACAATCTTTGCATCTTGAGCGAGCACAACGACATCACTTATTACACATCCCGCTGGGATGCTTTGTGCCCCTACATTGATGTGACCGAAGAGATGCTGGCCAACGCACCCAAACCCTTCATTGTTTATGCGCTACCTCCTGAGGGGCCTTATGGTGTGCCCATCAACGACCAATATGGCTTGGTCGACACCTTCTCCAAGGAATTCTGGGAGGAGCCCCGCAGAGCCCGAAAATTCAGCGAGTACGACAAGCAATACAAAGCATTCGCGATCAGCGAAGAGGTGATTTCTGGTGCCAGCATCACCGTTGAAGATATGTTCGAAATGGGCGGCGAACACTTCGCCAATTGCTACATCGACGATTTGGAAATTGAGGGCTTTGTGGACTACATCCGCAAACTTGACATTTTGGTCATCAAGGTCCATGACCCCCTGGGGGAGTTGGTGCTGACCGATGTGTCCATCATGTTGCCCGAGTACGACCAACTGTATGGCAGTTTTTGCCAATGGAACCGGGCCTTCAAAAACCGTTCCCCTGGGATGTACGCCTGTTTGCTGGCCAGCCGGTGGGCGGCCAAAAACGGTTTGCGCTATTACAACCTCGGCCCGGTGGGCGACTACGGATACAAATCCTTGTTTGTCACTGACCACGAGCCCATTTACGCACTGGCCTTGACCGACCCCGATCACCCCTTGGCGCTGGACACCACATCTCCCCTGCACACCGACTTCACGCCGCAGGTATGGAACCAAATATATCGGCCCGCCTCGGCGATCAAAAAAGCCAAGGCCATGGCCTAAGCGGCTGCGGTATCCATTGGGTCACTCCCCCGCAGGGGCGTGTTGTCGTGGCCTGCTCAGCCTGGGCGGCCTATGAAAAAACGTGCTTTTCGCCAAAGCTGTGGTCATAGTCCATCATCAACTCTTCACCTGTTTTGATGCGGCGCAGGGCCTCGAACTCACCACTTTTTTTCATCCGCAAATTGGGTTTTTTGGAGTGGTTCAGATAGAAAGCCATGTCCATGGTGTTGAGCCCCATGGTTGATACCCGCACCTCATCTTTGTGGTGGTAGCAAAAAATATCAATTTGCCGACGCACACTTTTGGGCAACTCAGCGATTTCTTTGCGGGTAAATTTGACTTCTTTGGGCTGCGCCATGGTTTTCAGCGGATGCACTCCCTTGGGAATGGCCCGTATGGCAAATACGCCAATGCCATGCACAGGCGAGATGCCCAATCGGCAATAAACCGATTCATCCAAATGTTGGAAGATTTTATTTTTCAGGGCTGACATGCTGTGGGTTCCGACAATGGGGTGGCGGATTCTGACACCAATCGCGCACAAAGTCTAAGCCCCATTTGGGCAAGCAAGCGCGGCACATCAAGCACCCTCAACACCAGCGCAACGCCCATTTTTGGTGCAAAAGAGCAGCCCATGAATACCATCGACTTGCATGAACTGAACCATAATGTCCACAGTCTTTTTCAACGATCATTTCCATGCCCAACGCCCACCCTCCCCGCACTTACAAGTATTACGATTTCATCGTGGTGGCTTTTGTCTGCGTGCTGCTGTGCTCTAACCTGATTGGGCCTGGCAAGGCCGCGCAAGTCGAATTGCCCGTTTTGGGCACCGTGGTGTTTGGCGCTGGGGTTCTGTTTTTTCCCATCGCGTATTTGTTTGGTGACATCCTCACCGAGGTCTACGGTTATGCCCACGATCGGCGCGCCGTTTGGTCCGGCTTTGGCGCTTTGCTGTTTGCAGCCCTGATGTCGGGAGTCGTGGTGAATTTGCCGACAGCACCGGGCAGCTACAACGAGCAGTTGCAGCA
>CAMDLJ010000164.1 GCA_945901665.1 Bordetella parapertussis
ACTGGCCCCTTCATAGCCAATGCCCAAAGCGGAGCGCACCGAACTGCGCGGCCCATCGGCACCGATCATGAACTGCGCGCGCACATGCAACGGCTCGCGACCATCGACAGGACTGACCCAGGCATCAACATGCTCAGGGCCCGCTTCAAAGCGCTCCAATTTCCATCCAAAGCGCACATCGTTGCTGGGCCATTTCTGGGCGTGCTTGAGCAACACCGGTTCGACCCATTTTTGCGACACGCGGTGGGGCAACTCAGCCGCGCTCCAAGCCCCCGACATGCCCCGCACACGGCTGGTCGCTTGTGCAGGCGTGGGCAAGCGCAAACGCGCCAGCTCGTGCCCACCTAAGCGGGTGAAGTACGCAATGTCGGTGGGGTGGTCGGGGGGCAATCCCAATTGGCGTATTTCTTGTGCAAAGCCCAAGCGGCGGTAATGCTCCATGGTGCGCGCTTGGGTCGCATTGGCCTGGGGGTTGAATGCGGTGGAAGGCTTGGCATCGACCACCAAGGCTGGCACACCGCGCAGGCCCAATTCATTGGCCAACATCAAACCACTGGGGCCGCCCCCCACAATGAGCACAGGAACTTGCATCATGGAAGGTCAAACCGGGGACAAAGTTTTGTATTGGCAAACATATACTGGCATTATTTCACCAATCACCACGCTGGCGGCTTGATGAACCCATCACAAGATGTGATCAAACCCATCAGCATCTGCACTCAACACACCATGAAAAAAATCCTATTGCTTGGCTCCGGTGAATTGGGCAAAGAGTTTGTCATCAGCGCCAAGCGCCTGGGCTGCCACGTGGTGGCCTGCGACAGCTATGCGGGAGCGCCCGCCATGCAAGTGGCCGACGAGCACATGGTGTTCAGCATGCTGGATGATGTGGCGCTGCGCCACGCCATTGCCACCCACCAGCCTGACTTTGTGGTGCCTGAGATAGAAGCCATTCGCACCGAGGTGTTGCTGGAGGTCGAGTTGCAAGGCCAAACGGTCATCCCCAGCGCCCGCGCGGCCAACCTGACCATGAACCGCGACCGCATCCGCCAAGTGGCCACCGAGCTGGGCGTGCGCACCGCGCGCTATGCCTATGCCGAATCGGCCACCGAGTTGTTGGCCCAAGCCCAGGACATTGGCTTTCCGGTGGTGATCAAACCGGTGATGAGCTCATCTGGCAAAGGGCAAAGTGTGGCCCACACCGAAGCCGATATTTCAAACAGTTGGGACTTTGCCTGTGCGGGCATGCGCGGGGACCGCAAAAAAGTGATTGTGGAAGAGTTCATTCATTTTGAATATGAGATCACTTTGCTCACGGTGCGCCAACGCCATGGGCCCACGCTGTTTTGCCCGCCCATTGGCCATGTGCAAGAGCGCGGCGACTACCAATACAGCTGGCAACCCCAGGCCATGTCGGCGGCACACTTGAAAGCCGCGCAAGACATGTCAGAGAAGGTGACCGCCAATTTGGGAGGCGTGGGATTGTTTGGCGTGGAATTTTTTGTCACCCGCGATGAGGTCATTTTCAGCGAGTTGAGCCCGCGCCCGCACGACACTGGCATGGTCACCCTGGTGAGCCAAAACTTGAGCGAGTTTGACCTGCATGCCCGTGCCATTTTGGGTTTGCCCATCCCGTTGATCGAAGCGCACGAAGGCGCCAGTGCCGTGGTACTGGCCAGTCGCGATGGCGTCAACCCCCAGTTTGAGGGCGTGGAACAAGCCCTGAGCGTGCCCGGCGTCGATGTGCGCATTTTTGGCAAGCCCAGCACCCGCCCCTACCGGCGCATGGCCGTGGCTTTGGCCCGCGGTACCAACGCCTTGGCCACAGCCCGCGCAGCGGCCGCCAAAATCAAAGTGATCTAACACCACCCACTGCCCACACTGGAGCCCCACATGTCCAACCCACACGCTGCAGAACAAGTTTTTTTCAAAGACCCGGCGATGGATCGCCTCATGGGCGTGACCATGGCCTTGGCCACCGAGGTTTATGTGTTGCGTGACCGCCTGCGGGCTCTGGAAACCCTGTTGGCCCAACAAGGGGCTGCGGATCTGCAAAGCTTGAACCAGGAAGTGGCGCCAGAGGCGTTGGCCACCCATCAAGCCGATCGGGATGCCTTTGTCGCACACCTGCTCTCCCCGCTGCTAGGTAAAGCGAGCAGTTTGGGGGTACAGCGATGAGCATCGTCAATGCGCGCGCTTTTTCTGCCGCTCAAGATTTTTTATTGGGTGCAAAAAAGTTTTGGACCACCCAGATGTACCCACAGTTGCGTGAACAAAACCAGGCACAAACCGGCGGCACGGCATCCCCTGTGGCGGATCGCGTGCAAGGCAACGACCTCTACCCTTTTTACGCCTGGATGGAGCGCCATTTGCAGCGCATGAAATACGCTGGTCGCTATGGCTTGGTGCCCTGGCACGACACCCAACGCCCTGCCCTTGAGTCTGCGCTGGCCCCAGTCGAGGTGCCCACCGTGCCCCACTTTGCCGTGCCCGCCTACTACCCATCGTTTGATGTGCACCAACACCCGGGCGGGCTGATGGGAGACAGCTTGGCGGGGTTTGTCTATGAGCGCGGGGCCCGCTCCACCACCCCACTGGACAAACACTTTGATTTGCACCACCGCTTCACCCGCCAAGTTTCAGCCGTGACAACGCCTCAGCGAATTTTGGATTTGGGTTGTGGTTTTGGCAAAAGTACGCGGCCCTTTGCCCAGCAATTTGCACAAGCCCAGGTGACGGCCACCGATTTGTCCATGCCTTGTTTGAAGCTGGCCCGCCACCTGGACGCGCAAGAAAACATCACCCATGTCCGCTACCTGCAAGCCGATGCCTGCGCCACTGGTTTGGCCGCGGGGGGCTATGACTTGGTCACCTCCACCATGCTGTTGCACGAGTTGCCAACAAGGCACTTGGCTGAATTGTTTGTGCAAGCCCACCGTTTGCTCGAACCCGGTGGATGGACCGTGCACTTGGATTTTTTGCCTCAGGCACAACCTGGCGCTGATGGGTTCAGCCAATTCATCCATGCGGGCCACTCTGTGCGCAACAACGAACCCTTTATGCAGAGTTTGGCCGCATTTGATGTGCACGGCCATTTGCAGTCCCTGGGATTCACCGACATCAGCATCACGCCCTTTGCTGAAAACGACCAAGCCCTGGACCCCCACTACCCCTACTGGCGCTTTCCGTGGGCAGTGGTGCAAGCGCGCAAAGCCTTGTAAGCGCCTGGCCCAATGCGCGCTAGTGCGACATCTTGGGCAGCCAAGTCGCCAGGGGGGGGAAGACAATGATCATGGCGATCAGCAGCAGCACACAGCCGATGAAGGGCATGGCCGCCAAATAAATGTCTTTCATGGTGGTCTCTGGCGGTGCCACCCCTTTCATCACAAAGAGCAGCAAGCCAAATGGCGGCGTGGTGTAGCCAATCTCCAGGGCCAAGAGCATGATCAGGCCAAACCAAGTCAAGTCAAAACCCAGGGTTTTGGCCAATGGGAAAAAGATGGGCGCGGTCAACAACATCATGGACAGTTGGTCCATGAAGCAACCCAAAAACAAAATCATCGCCAGCATGATCATCAACATGCCCATGGGTGTCAGTTCAAAGGACAAGGCCCAATTCATCAAGCCGCTGGAGGCCCCAGTGAACGCCAAAATTTGTGCAAACGTCGCAGAGCCAAAGATAATCAAGAAGGACATCACCGTGATGCGCAACGCGCCTTCAAGCGACTTGACCCAAGCCGACCAAGTCATCTCACCATAGCAAGCTGCCAACACCACCACCGACAAAGCGCCCAGGGCGGCCGCTTCGGTGGGCGTGGCCCAACCGGTGAGCATGACCAACACCGAAAAGGCGATCACCGCCACCATGGGCAGCACATCGACCACGATCAAGCGCAGCTTTTCTTGCCGCGATACCGGTTCGGCGTTGTATTGGGGTGCGGCCGTGGGATCGAAGTGCGTCCAAGCCCAAATCAACACGCCATACATCAAGGCCAGAACCAAGCCAGGGATGATGCCTGCAATCAACAAGTCGCCCACATCGGTTTGACCCAACGTAGCGAGCAACACCGTCAACGCGGAAGGTGGAATGATGACGGCCAAGCCACCCACGCCCATGATCGGGCCAATGGACAAAAACTTGTTGTAACCGCGCTTGGTCATCTCGGGCACCATCAACGAGCCCAACAACGCGCAAGCACCCATGCTGGAGCCAGCAGGGCCCGCAAATGCGGTCCCGCCGATCAGGGTCACATACGACAAGCGCCCAGGTAAATTGCCCAGCAATTTGTCCGCGGCATTAAAGCACCGGGTGGCCAAATTGGTGTGATAAAACAACTCGCCCATCAACAAAAACATGGGGATGGGCACCAAGGCAAAGGACGTCATGGACCCAAAGCCATTGTTCACTGTTTGGATAATGCCGTTGGCCCCGCCCATGAACAAATAGGCGGCCACCAGGTTGCCTGCACAAAAGGCCAAGGCCACTGGAACCCCCACCAGCATGAAAAACAAGGACATGCCAAAGAGCGCTGTGGCGGCCCAATACCACTCTAAGTTCATGGCTTGCTTTCTGTGGATTGAGTCGACAGCGCGGAGCTCAAGTCACCCAGCACACTTTCGCCCTTGAGCAGCAAGCGCAAGAACTCTATGCCCATCATCAAAAACCCAATGGGGATGAAGATCACCACCATCCAGCGCGGCATGTCCATGGAGCGCACGTCCACATCGGATCGCATGTAATTGGTCCAGGTCACCTCAAAACCGTACCAAGCAATCAAGCCACACACCAGCACACATCCCACACCCACGGCAAAAGTCATCCAACGGCGCAAGCCCGGGCCCACAGACATGAGAAGGATTTCCACATAAACGTGGCCCTTCTCACGCACCAACCAGGGCGCGCCCAAACACGGCACGATGAGCAAGGCGTATTCGGTGAAGGTGAACAAATGCGCCGAGCTTTGAAACCCGAGGTTGCGCACGATGACATCGATGCAGATGCTGAGCATCATGGCAGCCATCAATAGACCCGCCAACCAAGCCATGGCATGGACCAGCCAGGTGTAGGCACGGTTCATAAAATTCCGATCAAAGAATGAAAAGGCCACCCTTGGTCTAGCCAAGGGTGGCCCAGGGGATCACTTGACTGGAGCAAACAAATTTTTGAATTTACTCACATCATCAGAGGCCCCAATTTTGGCCAAACGCTCGCGCATGCGCTCGTAACTGGCATTGCGGGCCTCATCCGCAAATTTGGCGGCAGCAGCGGCCCCCAATGAAACACCTTTTACACCGCGCTTTTCCAACTCGGCAAATTCGCGGTTGCGCAGTTCACGCAAATCTTTCATGGAAGATACTTCATGCTCGATCATGACTTTTTGCAGAATTTCTTTGGACTTGTCAGACAAAGAGTTCCACTTGCGCACATTGATGATCACACCCAAATCGGTGGTGAAAAAGGGTGGGTCCAAACGGAACTTCAGAAACTTGTCCCAGTTGGCATCCATCAAACCAATTTCGGTCCAACCCGTGGCATCCACCGTGCCGCGCTCGAGTGCGGTGTAGGCCTCGGTCGAAGGCAAGTTGATGATTTGGGCTTTGAGGTAATTGGTGAAAAACGCGTTGTAGATGGGGTTGCCACGCAACTTCACACCAGCGATGTCCAAATTGCCATTGGCGTCGATTTTGGGTTGTGACTTGAACCACATGTGGAAGCGAATGCCACTGTCCATCCAGCCCAAATAGGTCACACCCATGCGGCGAATGTGGGCTTCATTGAGGGCGGCCAAGGCGCCAGATTTGCGCGCTGTGGGGCCATCCAAGGTGCTGGAACTGACCGCGTCACACTCGGGCACGCTACCGGCATAAAACGCACAAGGTGTGTAGA
The DNA here is from genome assembly GCA_945901665.1 of Bordetella parapertussis. Next base: position 5,888 of record CAMDLJ010000164.1, read on the forward strand.
CCATGTCGACCACGCCATCACGCACCGCATTGGGCTGCTCAAATTGACCAATGGCCTCGGGGCCGCCACGCACTTTGATTTCCACAATGCCTTTGCCCGCGGCATTGACTTTGCGAACATATTCCAAAAAGCTTTTGGAATAGACCCAGGTGGTCGGAAAGGCATGGACCGCAGACAAGGTGTCTAAGGCTTGCGCCGGCATGGCCCAAGCGGCCAAAGAAATGATCAAAGCGGAAAGTAGCTTTTTGGTATTCATATGATGAAATTGATGAGGTTCGATGAGAGGGATGAATAAGTCGCACATCGTAATAATGAAAAGCCGTCTTTGCAAGGCATGATTGAGTAGGTTTTCCCTTACCGTGAACG
>CAMDLJ010000165.1 GCA_945901665.1 Bordetella parapertussis
ACTGGCGCATCAAAGATAAGGTCTGGGTATAGGCCCCGATCAACAAGTGCGGGCCGTTGTCCAGCGTCAGGCCTTGGTGGTGGATGCGCCTGGCCCGCCCGCCCAAGACGGGCGCGGCTTCCAACAAGCTGACCTGCCAACCCAATTGGGTGGCGCGCACCGCAGCGGCCAAACCCGCCCAGCCACCCCCAACGATGGTCAAGCGTTTCAAAAACGTCCCAGGGCCTGAACCTTCCAGGCCAGCCAAAATTTGCGCAAGGGGGTCAGCCGCACCCGCTGGTGCAGCACCGGGAAATGGGCCGATTCGATTTCACGCAGCAAGGTGCGGTAAATGCTGGCCATCATCAGCCCGGGTTTTTGGCTGCGCTTGTCGGCCTGTGGCAGCAAGCCAAAAGCCTGCTCATACAGTTCATGTGCGCGGGCCGCCTGGTAACGCATCAAGGCCTGAAAGCGCGGCGAGTCTTGGCGCTGCAAGATGTCTTGGGCCTTGACTTCAAACTGCTGCAGCTCGTTGATGGGCAGGTAAATGCGCCCACGCACCGCGTCCTCGCCCACATCTCGAATGATGTTGGTGAGTTGGAACGCCAGCCCCAAGGTGTGGGCATAGGGGGTGGTTTGGTCCTGGGTTTGACCAAAAATTCGCGCCGCCACTTCGCCCACCACGCCGGCCACCAAATGGCAGTAGCGCTGCAGGCCGGGGTAGTCCAGGTAACGGGTTTGGGTCAGGTCCATTTGGCAGCCTTCAATGACCGACAGCAAATGACCGGCTTGGATACCAAACGCCTGGGCGCAGGGCATGAGGGCCAACATCACTGGGTGCTGGGCGCTGCCTTCAAAGGCGCGTTTGACTTCGGTTTGCCACCAAGCCAACTTGGTCGCGGCAACACCCGGGTCGGGTACCTCGTCAACCACATCATCGATTTCTCTACAAAAAGCATAGAAGGCTGTGATCGCCGCCCGCCGATGGGGTGGCAAAAACAAAAACGCATAGTAAAAGCTGCTGCCCGAGCTGGCGGCCTTTTCTTGGACGTATTGTTGGGGGGTCATGGTTGTCGATTGTGTCATTTGGCGCGCATCCACAGGGCGCGCCACAGCATCAGCGCCCAGTCGTGCCAGACCAAGGTCGGGCGCTGCCGCCAAGGGTCTGTGCGTTCGACTTTGTCGAGAATTCGCAAGCCACCTTGCACCACCAAGCGCAGTTCCCAGCCCGCGCGGCCCGGCACCTGGTGCACCAGCGGTGCGCCTTTGCGCATCAATGCCCGGGCAAATGCCAGTTCAGTGCCCAAATCGCCCGCGTCGGGCAAGTACAAGCGCCCACGCGGCACGTCCACACTGAGGTCTTGCCAAAAATTGATCAGTTGCAAACTGCTGCATACCGCGTCACTCATGGCCAGCGCGTCTGCGTCGCTCACCCGGTACAGGTGCAGCAGCAATCGGCCCACAGGATTGGCCGATTTGGCGCAGTAGTCCAGCAACTCGGCGCGCGAAGCATAACGCCGACCCTGTTGGGTGTAGCGCACATCTTGCTCGAAGGCGTCAAGCAAAGCATGCAGCCAAGACAAAGGCAGGGCATGGGTGTGGATGCAGGTCGCCAAAGGGGAAAAGACCTCGGGCCAAGGCCCCAGCACCTCGGGAAGAGGGCTGTTCAGCGGCGCATCGGGGGCGCTGGCCTGCACGGGGTGTTGAGCTGGGACTGGCCTGGGCGTGGGCCCTGCGGCCCGTTCCAAAGCCCGGCGATAGGCGGCCAGTTGGGCCAATCGTTGCTCAGCAGAGGCGGTGCCTTCATCGGCCAGGTCGTCGGCAGTGCGGGCAAAGTGGTACAGGGCCACCACCGCCCCGCGCAGGTGTGGCGGGCACAGCCAAGAGGCGACGGGAAAGTTTTCGTAATGGTCCACTGCTGGCATGGTTGTGGCCATTGTCGCTTGACAAAATGGGGTCTGAGGATAAGATTACTAACCAGTTAGTCAGTAATTTATGTCCCGATGCCGTCTCGCATGGCAAGTCACCAGAAAGTATGTATCTTATGTTTCAGCACCCTTTGGCACGTCTTGTGTCCTTGGCCTGCTTGGTGAGCCTCAGCGCTTGCAAGCCCCCCGACAACCGTCCAGAACCCGTCCGCGCTGTGAAATTGATACAAATCCAGGCCACTGACGTGCATGCAGGTATGGAATTTGCCGGGGAAGTCCGAGCGCGGGTGGAGAGTCGATTGGGTTTTCGGGTGTCGGGCAAACTGGTGGCGCGACATGTGGAACTGGGTCAACGGGTGAAGGCGGGCCAAGTCTTGGCCAACATGGATCCGCGCGACTATGAGTTGGCAGCCGATGCCGCCCGCGCCCAGGTCAGGGCGGCGCAAACCCAATTGGAATTGGCCCAGGCCGACTTCAAGCGTTATCGAGAGCTCAAAGACCAATCCTTTATCAGCGGGGCCGAATTGGAGCGGCGCGAAACCACCCTCAAAGCCGCCCAAGCCCAGTGGGACCAAGCCCAGGCGCAGTCGCGCGCCCAAGGCAACCAGGTGGCATACACCCGGCTGACGGCCGACCACGGGGGGGTTGTCACGGCCATTGAAGCTGAGGTGGGCCAGGTTTTGGCTGCGGGCACACCCGTGGTGCGTGTGGCCCAAGAGGGTGCCAATGATGTGGTGATCGCCCTGCCCGAAGACAAACTGGGCTTGCTCAAAGTCGGTCAAAAGGTGGCGGTCAAACCCTGGGGCACGGACCGCGAGACCCAGGCCCAGGTGCGCGACATCGCTGCCAGCGCCGATGCGGTGACGCGCACCTTCACCGCAAAACTGAGCTTGCCCAAAGGCGATGGACTGCCACTTGGCAGCACGGTTCAAGTGCTGTTGCCCCGCACCGATGTGTGGTCGCGCCAGCCCGCCATCCAGTTGCCCACCACTGCCTTGCGCCAAGAGGGCGGTAAAACAGCGGTGTGGGTGCTGGATGCGGCCAGCATGACGGTGCGTTTGCAAACCATCGAAATAGGCACGGCTGATGGCAACCAAGTGGTGGTGTCCTCAGGCTTGCAAGCCGGACAAGAGGTGGTGGTGGCGGGCGTGCATGTGTTGTCACCAGGACAAAAAGTCACCCGTTATGTGCCGGCCACGGTCGTCCCTTTGGGCGCTACTCAAACCGCACCTGGCGGCGGCCCCGCGCCAACGGTTTCCAGCGCCGCACCGGTGCCGTCACGCCAGCCGATAGCAGCCCCCACAACGCCCGCTGCCGCTGCAGTCGCAAGGTAGCGCGCCATGAACCCATCGCAATCCAAGGGCTTTAACCTATCGCTGTGGGCCATCAACCACCCGGCACTGACGCGCTATCTGATGGTGGTGTTGATGGTTTTGGGGGTGGCGGCTTATTTCAGTTTGGGCCAAGACGAGGACCCCCCCTTTACGTTCAGGTTGATGGTGGTGCGCACCTATTGGCCAGGCGCCACCGCCCAACAAGTGGCCGAACAAGTCACCGACAAGCTCGAGCGCAGTTTGCAAGAGGCGCCCTATGCGGACAAGATCCGCAGTTACTCCAAGCCGGGTGAGTCGCAAATCATTTTTCAGATCAAAGACAACTCCAAACCCGGCGAGGTATCAGACGTTTGGTACACCGTGCGCAAGAAAATCGGCGACATTCGCCACACTTTGCCGCAAGGCGTGCAAGGGCCGTTTTTCAATGACGACTTTGGCGATGTGTATGGCGTGATTTATGGTTTGCAGGCCGACGGTTACACGAACGCTGAGGCCAAGGTGTTTGCCGATTCGGTGCGCCAACAGTTGCTGCGTGTCAAGGACGTGGCCAAGGTCGAGTTGTTTGGCGTGCAAGACGAAAAAATATTCATTGAAGTGTCGCAAAAACGCATGTCCCAGTGGGGCCTGGACATGAATGCGGTGGTGGCGCAAATCGGGCAACAAAATGCCGTTGAAAGCGCTGGGCTGCTGCAAACCCCTTTGGATGTGGTGCAAATTCGCGTCGCTGGCCAATTTGAAGCCGTTGAGCAGTTGCGCCACATGCCCATCCGTGGCAGCACGGGTCAGCATGTGAAGTTGGGCGACTTGGCGCAAATTCGCCGTGGCTATGTCGAGCCTGCCACGGTCAAGGTGCGCCACCAAGGTCAATCGGTGATCGCCTTGGGGGTGTCGATGGCCAAGGGTGGCGACATCATCGCTTTGGGCCAGGCTTTGCGCGAGGCAATGGTGACCATCGTCCCCACCTTACCGGTGGGCGTGAGCCTGCAGTCGGTGCAAGACCAACCCAAGGCGGTGGCCTCGTCCGTGGGCGAGTTTGTGCGTGTGCTGATTGAGGCGGTGGTGATTGTGCTGTTGGTCAGCTTTGTTTCACTGGGCTTGCACAAGGGCGGTCGCTTCGGTTGGTACGTGGATATGCGGCCGGGTTTGGTGGTGGGCATCACCATTCCCCTGGTCTTGGCCATGACCTTTTTGTGCATGAGCTACTTTGGCATTGGCTTGCACAAAATATCTTTGGGCTCATTGATCATTGCGCTGGGTTTGTTGGTGGACGACGCCATCATTGCCGTGGAGATGATGGTGCGCAAAATGGAGGAGGGCTTTGACAAAGTGCGCGCCGCTACCTATGCCTATGACGTGACCGCCATGCCCATGCTCACTGGCACCTTGATCACGGCAGCGGGGTTTTTGCCCATTGGCCTGGCCAAGTCCACGGTGGGTGAATACACCTTTGCCATTTTTGCAGTCACCGTCATGGCCTTGTTGCTGAGTTGGTGGGTGTCGGTGTTTTTTGTCCCGTATTTGGGAACCATGCTGTTGAAGTCACGCCCTGTTCTCCCCAATCAGTCCCATGAAGAGTTGTTTGATTCTGCTTTTTATCGCTGGTTTCGCCGCAGTGTGAACGCCTGCGTGAAGTACCGCTGGACCACCATTGTGGTGACCTTGGCCCTGCTGGGCTTGGGGCTGGTGGGCATGGGTCGGGTGCAGCAACAGTTTTTCCCTGACTCCAGTCGGCCTGAGGTCATGATGGACCTGTGGTTTCCCGAGGGCACATCCTTCGAGGCCAATGAGACGCTGGCGCTCCAAGTGGAAAAGCAATTGATGGCGCGCCCAGGTGTGGAGAGCGTCACTCTGTGGGTGGGCTCGGGCGTGCCCCGCTTTTACCTGCCTTTGGACGCGGTTTTCCCTCAATCCAATGTGTCCCAGTTCATCATCGTGCCCAAAGATTTGAAGCAGCGCGAGGCCTTGCGCTTGGACTTGCCCGGCTGGATGGCTCAGGCATTTCCGGAAGTGCGGGTCAGGGTCAAGCTGTTGCCCAATGGACCGCCGGTGGCTTACCCGGTGCAGTTTCGGGTGGTCGGCACCGACCCGCGGGTGCTGCGCCAACGCGCTGACGAAGTCAAAGCGGTGATGCGCGACAACGCCAACACCCGTGGGGTGAATGACAACTGGAATGAGTCGGTCAAAGCCTTGCGCCTGGAGGTGGACCAAGACAAAGCCCGCGCCCTGGGGGTGACCAGCCAGTCCATCGCCCAAGCTACCCGCACCTTGCTCTCGGGCACGCCGGTGGGGCAGTTCCGAGAAGGCGACCGTTTGATCGATCTGGTGCTGCGCCAGCCCCTCAACGAGCGCGATGCCATCAGCGATTTGGGTAACGCTTATGTGCCCACCGCATCGGGCAAGTCGATTCCGCTGACCCAAATTGCCAAGCCGGTTTTTGCCTGGGAGCCGGGTGTGATGTGGCGTGAGAACCGCACTTATGCCATCACTGTTCAATCAGACATTGCCGAAGGTTTGCAAGGCGCCACCGTGACCCAGCAACTGCTGCCTGCGCTCAACGCATTGCAATCCCAATGGGCCAGTCGGGGCGAGGGCTCTTACCAGGTGCAAGTGGCCGGTGCGGTGGAAGAAAGCGCCAAAGGCTCATCGGCCATCGCCGCTGGCGTGCCTTTGATGCTGTTCATCATCTTCACCTTGCTGATGCTGCAACTGCACAGTTTTAGCCGCTCCTTGCTGGTCTTTTTGACCGGCCCCATGGGCATTGCCGGGGTGGCGGCGGCTTTGTTGGCCTTGAACCGCCCGTTTGGTTTTGTTGCCTTGCTCGGGGTGGTGGCCTTGATGGGCATGATTCAGCGCAATGCGGTGATTTTGATCGATCAAATCGAACAAGACCGCGCCAACGGTGTGCCCGCTTGGGACGCCATTGTGGAAGCAGCCGTGCGCCGCTTGCGCCCCATTGTGCTGACCGCGGCGGCAGCGGTGCTGGCCATGATCCCCTTG
>CAMDLJ010000166.1 GCA_945901665.1 Bordetella parapertussis
ATCGGCGACCCTTCAGGGCGCAACAGCACCCGCCCGCCACTGACGCCCGAGCAAATCAAGCTCAATGCCGACACCTATTACAAACAAGCCAGCATGGTGCTGGACCCGACCAAAACCGAGATCCGCTACAACAGCGAGTGGAGCGAGCCCTTGGGTGCGAGCGGCATGATTCAGTTGGCTTCGCGCTACACCGTGGCGCGGATGATGGAGCGCGACGACTTTCACAAGCGCTTCCACGGCGGCCAGTCCATCAGCGTGCATGAGTTTTTGTACCCGCTGATGCAGGGCTATGACAGCGTGGCCCTCAAAAGCGATTTGGAATTGGGCGGCACCGACCAAAAATTCAACCTGCTCATGGGCCGCCATTTGCAGCAAGAGTACGGTCAAGAGCCGCAATGCATTTTGACCATGCCATTGCTCGAAGGTTTGGACGGCGTGGACAAAATGTCCAAAAGCAAAAACAATTACATCGGCATCGCCGAAGATGCCAACACCATGTTTGCCAAGGTCTTGTCGATCAGCGATACCTTGATGTGGCGCTGGTTCACCTTGCTGAGCTTTCAAAGTTTGCAGGCCATTGCCGCTTTGAAGGCTGAGGTCGATGGGGGGCGCAACCCGCGCGACGCCAAGGTGATGTTGGCCAAAGAAATCACCACCCGCTTTCACAGCGCGGCCTTGGCCGATGCCGCCGAGCAAGACTTTGTCAACCGCAGCAAGGGCGGGGTGCCCGAAGTCATCCCTGAGGTGACGCTGAGCGGCGCACCACTGGGCATTGCGGCGCTGTTGAAAAGCGCAGGCTTGGCACCATCGAGCAGCGAGGCCAGCCGCTTGATCGACGGCGGCGGAGTGCGCATCGATGGCAGCGTGGTCAGCGACAAAGGTTTGAAGCTCAACGCAGGAACTTATGTGGTGCAAGTGGGCAAGCGCAAGTTTGCCAGGGTGCATCTGAGCTGACCCATCCCTTCCTTGGTGAAGGGGCGGCCTATCATCGGGCCATGAATCGACCACTGGCCTTTGACTTTACGCCTAAGCAGTTGCTTTGGGCCTCCATCGTTGTGGCGTTGATCACCATTGGCCTCAAAACCTGGGCCTGGTATATCACCGACTCGGTGGGTTTGTTGTCGGATGCCATGGAGTCTTTGGTCAACCTGGCCAGTGCCATGTTTGGCCTGACCATGGTCACCGTGGCAGCGCTGCCCCCGGACGAAGAACACCCCTATGGCCACCACAAGGCCGAATATTTTTCTTCCGGCTTTGAGGGCATCCTCATCATTGTGGCGGCCTTGGGCATTATTTGGACAGCGGCCCACCGCTTTAGCGACCCTCAGCCCTTGCAAGAGGTGGGTATGGGTCTTGCGTTGTCGGTGGGCAGTTCTGTGCTGAATGGCGTGTTGGCCTGGGTCATGATGGGCGCTGCCCGGCAACACCGCTCCATGGCCTTGGAGGCCGATGCCAAACACCTGGTCACCGATGTTTGGACCTCGGTGGGCGTGGTGCTCGGAATTGTTTTGGTGCAGTGGAGCGGTTGGTTGTGGCTGGACGCGGTGGTTGCCATTGCCGTGGCCCTGAATATTTTCAAAGAGGGCGTGCATTTGATTTGGCGCTCCTCGCAAGGTTTGATGGACGAGGCCGTCGAGCCAGAGACCATGCAACATATCCAGGCGGTGTTGGACAGTTTTGCCCATCAGCGAGGGGCCACGGCCATCATCCGTTTCGACCACGTCACCACCCGCCGTGCCGGTCAACGGCGTTTTGTCGATGTCCACATGCACATGCCGTCGAGTTGGTCGTTGGGGCGCGCGGCGGCCTTGCGCACCAGTGTTGAACAGGCCCTGATGAGCGCCGTGCCCGGCTTGCGTGCCAGTATCCAGTTGCTGCCCAGCGATGTGGAAGCGCACTTTGATGATGTGCGCGACTTGAAGTAATGGGGGCCAGGCTCCAATGAACCCATTGATAATGGCCGCATGACCCAAGCTTTCAGCGCACTGCCTCTTTCCCCCGAAACCCTCGCCAACCTCGATCAACTCGGTTACACCGAAATGACCCCCATCCAAGCGGCGAGCTTGCCCTTGGCGCTGGCGGGCAAAGACCTGATCGCCCAAGCCAGCACCGGCAGCGGCAAAACCGCTGCGTTTGGTTTGCCTGTGGTGGAAAAACTCACTCCCAACTTTCACGCGGTGCAAGCGTTGGTGATGTGCCCGACACGCGAATTGGCCGATCAAGTCACGACAGAAATTCGCCGCTTGGCCAGAGCCACCGCCAATATCAAAGTGGTGACGCTGTGCGGTGGCGTGGCCTTGCGCGGCCAAGAGCAAAGCTTGCAGCACGGCGCCCATGTGGTGGTGGGCACGCCTGGGCGCATCTTGGACCACTTGACGCGTGGCAATTTGCGTTTGGATTCGGTCAAAACCTTGGTGCTCGATGAAGCCGACCGCATGCTCGACATGGGTTTTTACGACGACATGAAGCAGTTGATTGCGCAATGCCCTGCCCAGCGGCAAACCCTGTTGTTCTCCGCCACTTATCCCGAGGGCATTGCCAAGTTGTCGGCGCAGTTCATGCGCGAGCCACAAACGGTGAAAGTGCAAACCGTTCACGCGGCTGACAAAATTCGCCAAGTGTTTTACGAAGTGCGCGAAGACGAGCGCCTGCATGCGGTGTCTTTGCTGCTGAACCACTTCCGGCCCGAATCGACGCTCGCTTTTTGCAACACCAAGCAGCAATGCCGCGAGTTGTTGGCGGTGCTGCAAGCCCAAGGCTTTGACGCGCTGGCGCTGTATGGCGAGTTGGAGCAGCGCGAGCGTGATCAGGTGCTGGTGCAGTTTGCCAACCGTTCTTGCTCGGTTTTGGTGGCAACAGACGTGGCAGCCCGTGGCTTGGACATCAGCCAGTTGAATGCGGTGATCAATGTGGACGTCACGCCAGACGCCGAATTGCACATCCACCGCATCGGGCGTACTGGTCGAGCCGATGCCCAAGGTTTGGCACTGACCTTGGTCAGCTTGGACGAGATGGGGGCGGTCGGGCGCATTGAGGTGTTGCAGAGCCAAGAATCTCAATGGGCCAAGTTGTCTGATTTGAGCCCTGCTGTGGGGGACAAGTTGCAAGCCCCCATGCGCACCTTGCAAATTGTGGGCGGGCGCAAAGAAAAAATCCGCGCTGGCGACGTGCTCGGTGCCATGACGGGCGAGGCGGGTTTTGTCGCCGATCAAATTGGCAAAATCAACGTGAACGAGTTTTCCACCTACGTGGCGGTTGAGCGCGGCATTGCTGAGTTGGCATTGCAACGCTTGTCGCAGGGGCGCATCAAAGGCAAGGGCGTCAAAGTCCGCGCTTTGGGCTGATCATCAACCAGCCACTTGAATGGCCATCGTCTATGCGGCTCAGTTTGCCGTGGGTGGGTAACGCCGCACCAGGTATTGCGCCACACACACCGGCTTTTCTTGGCCTTCGCACGCCACGCTCACCTGCCATGTCAGTTGCAATGCGTCCCCAGCTATCTTCTCAACGGCCTGCAAATGCAGCAAGGCTCGCAATCTGCTGTGGACACGAACCGGTGCCATGAAGCGCACTTTGTTGAGGCCATAGTTGACACCCATGGAAGCTGCCTGCACGGTGTAAGCGGTGCTGAAAAAATGAGGTATCAACGACAGGGTCAAAAAGCCATGCGCAACGGTCGCGCCAAAGGGGCCTTGGGCCGCACGCACGGGATCCACATGGATCCATTGGTGGTCGCCTGTGGCTTGGGCAAAGCCATCGATCTGCGCTTGTGTGATGGTCAGCCATTCGCTCCAGCCGATATCTTGGCCCACGCATGTGGCCAACTCATCCCAGCTTAAAAAGGTTCGCATGTCGGTTATCCCCCCCATGTCTCAAGCATAAGGGTTGGGCAAGCCCAATCCCAACATGATGGTCACCTCTTGCGCTTCCATGGCCAATGCATCTGCCAAAGAAGTTTCATGGTCCCAGCCTTGAGCGTGTAAGGTGCCATGCACCAAAAGATGAGCGTAATGCGCCGCCAGCGTTTTGCCTTGCTCTTTGGCCTCTTGCGCAATCACAGGGGCACACAGCACCAAGTCGGCCATCACCACCGGTGACTGCGCATAATCAAAAGTCAGCACGTTGGTGGCGTGATTTTTTTTTCGGTAACTGTGGTTGAGTGCTCTTCCTTCATCCAAGCCGACAACGCGCACCGTGATTTCTGCATCGTGTGCCAAAGCATGTCGAATGCAGCGCGAGACCACATGTCGCGCCAAGGCATGGCGGTGTCGTTTGGCGGCGGGGATATCGCCAAATTGCAAAGACAAAACGAGTTTTTTCAGCGGCATGGGTTCAGGCGGTTTTGTTTCTGCGCTGGTGGTCGTAAGCATCGACGATGCGCGCGACCAAAGGGTGGCGGACCACATCGGCACTGGTGAAGTGGGTCATGGCAATGCCGGGCACCCGTTTGAGCACCCGCTCGGCATCGACCAAGCCACTGAGGTGGCCTTTGGGCAGGTCAATTTGGCTCACGTCGCCGGTCACCACTGCCTTGGCACCAAAGCCCAAGCGGGTCAGAAACATTTTCATTTGCTCGGGCGTGGTGTTTTGCGCTTCGTCCAAAATCACAAAGGCGTTGTTCAGGGTACGTCCTCGCATGAAGGCCAATGGGGCAATTTCCAATGCGTTTCGCTCGAATGCTTTTTGCACCCTTTCAAAACCCATCAGGTCGTACAAGGCGTCATACAAGGGGCGCAAATAGGGGTCGACCTTTTGCCCCAGGTCGCCGGGCAAAAAGCCCAACTTCTCGCCGGCCTCCACTGCGGGGCGGGTGAGCACAATGCGTTGCACCGTACTGCGCTCTAAAGCGTCGATTGCGCAAGCCACGGCCAAATAGGTTTTGCCAGTGCCTGCGGGCCCAATGCCAAAGGTGATGTCGTGTTGGGCAATGTGCTCCAAATAAACACCCTGTGTGGGCGTGCGCGCTTGCAACTGGGTGCGCCGGGTGAGCAGTTGCATGGCCCCGTTGTCGGCCTCTTGCAGACCTTGGTCCCCAGCGAGCATCCACTGCACTTGATCGGCTGGGATGGGCTTGGTGGCGCGCTCGTACAAGGCTTGCAGCACTTCCAGGGCCTGGGTGGCCTTGGCCTTGGGGCCATCGATCTTGAACTGCTCGTGCCGGTGCGCGATTTTGACTTGCAACCCCAACTCGATGGTGCGCAAATGTTCATCCATGGCGCCGCACAAGTGTCCCAGTCGGGTGTTGTTGGGCGGGCTGAAGGTGTGGCGCAGAATCAAGTTGATAATCCGTTGAAATTTCCCCAATGATAGGCATTCGATGATCGGCAAGTTGAGCGGCACCCTGAGCGAAAAAAATCCGCCCCAAGTTCTGGTGGATTGCCACGGCGTGGGCTATGAGGTGGATGTGCCCATGAGCACCTTCTACAACCTGCCGGCGGTGGGCGAAAAAGTGTCGCTGTTGACCCATTTTGTGGTGCGTGAAGACGCGCAAATTTTGTATGGCTTTGGCTCGCCCGAGGAACGCGCCGCGTTTCGCCAGTTGATCAAAATTTCGGGCGTGGGGCCACGCACCGCTTTGGGTGTGCTCAGTGGGATGAGCGTGTCCGAGTTGGCCCAAGCCATCACCTTGCAAGAGGCGGGCCGCTTGGTCAAGATTCCTGGCATTGGCAAAAAAACCGCTGAGCGGCTGCTGCTCGAACTCAAAGGCAAGATGGGCGCTGACTTGGGACCTGCCACAGCCTTGCCCACAGACCATACCCAAAACGACATCTTGCAAGCGCTGGTGGCACTGGGTTACAGCGACAAAGAAGCGGCCTTGAGCCTCAAAGCCTTGCCAGCCGGTGTGGGTGTGAGCGAAGGCATCAAGTTCGCCCTCAAGGCATTGGCGCGGTAAGTCAAGCGATGAGCATACAAACCGATAACTTTGGCGAAGACTTCAATACTGCACCACGCGTGGTGTCGGCTGCGCCAGTGAGCCCACGCGAAGAAGCGATTGAGCGGGCCCTGCGCCCCAAGCTGCTGCAAGAGTATGTGGGTCAAGCCAAGGTGCGCGAGCAGTTGGAAATTTTCATTGGTGCGGCACGCAACCGCGATGAAGCCCTCGACCACGTGCTGCTGTTTGGGCCGCCGGGTTTGGGCAAAACCACGCTCAGCCACATCATTGCGCAAGAGCTGGGTGTGAACCTGCGCCAAACCAGTGGGCCGGTGTTGGAAAAACCCAAGGACTTGGCCGCGCT
>CAMDLJ010000167.1 GCA_945901665.1 Bordetella parapertussis
GCTTGTCCAGCCCAATCCAAGGCACCTCGTGGTTGCGCACGGTGACAAACAGGTTTTGCGCATGCAGCACCTTGTTGTGTTTGAGGTTGTGCAGCAAGGCATTGGGCACCACGCCCGGGTCAGCGGTCAGAAACACCGCCGTGCCCGACACCCGGGTGGGCGGCGCGGTGAACACCGAATCCAAAAACGAGCGCAAATCAATGGCATCGTCTCGCAATTTGTTGCTCAGCAGCTCGCGTCCATCGCGCCAGGTGAGCATCAGCAACAAAATCAGCCCGCCAATGGCCAATGGGAACCAGCCACCATCGAAAAATTTCAGCAAATTGGAGGCCCAAAACGCCAAATCCACCACAAAGAAAAAGCTGGTCGCGGCCAGGCACAGCCACAGCGGGTACTTCCAGCTGTAGCGGATGACAAAAAACGTCAGCACCGTGGTGATCAGCATGTCGGTGCACACGGCTATGCCGTAGGCCGCAGCCAAATTGCTTGACGACTTGAACAGCGCCACCGCCAACACGATGGCCACAAACAGGCCCCAGTTGACAAACGGGATATAGATTTGCCCGGTTTCGCGCACGCTGGTGTGCAGCACTTGCAAACGCGGCAAAAAGCCCATTTGAATGACCTGCTTGGTCACGCTGAATGCACCCGAAATCAAGGCCTGAGACGCAATCACCGTGGCGGCCGTGGCCAAGATGACCAGTGGCAACAGCATCCAATCGGGTGCCATGTTGTAGAAAGGGTTTTTCACTGCGCCGGGGTTGTTGAGCAACAAGGCGCCTTGGCCAAAGTAGTTCAGGGTGAGCGCGGGCATGACCACCGCAAACCAAGCGATCCGGATGGGCTGTTTGCCAAAGTGGCCCATGTCGGCGTACAAAGCCTCGCCACCGGTCACGCACAACACCACCGCGCCCAAAATGATGAAGGTGGTGCCCGGGTCGTTCCACATGAAGCGAATCGCATGGTGCGGGCTGATGGCCCACAAAATCATCGGCTCTGTGGCGATGTGATAGACGCCCAGCAGCGCGATCGTGATGAACCACACCACGGTGATGGGGCCAAACAACTTGCCAATGCCACTGGTACCGTGCTTTTGTACCGCGAAGAGACAAAACAAAATGACCAAGGTCAAGGGCACCACATATTTGGAGAGCCCTGGAGAAATCACCTCCAAGCCCTCCACCGCCGACAGCACCGAAATGGCCGGGGTGATCACCCCGTCGCCATAAAACAAACCGGTGCCAAAGATGCCCACCACCAACAGCACTCGGCGCAATTTGGGTTGGTCTTTGACCGATTGCGAAGCCAGCGCCAACATGGCCACCAAACCACCCTCACCATTGTTGTCGGCCCGCAGCACCAAGCTCACATATTTGAGCGAGACGATAACGGTCAAGGTCCAAAAGAAGATGGACAAAATACCGTAAATATTGTCGGGGGTGAAGGCCACATGGCCCGAGCCAAACACCTCTTTGACCGCGTACAAGACACTGGTGCCAATGTCGCCGTAGACCACACCGATGGCCCCCAAAGTGAGGGCGGCCAGAGAAGATTTTTGATGTTGCATGAAATTCGCGCGGAGCCGGGCAAGAGCGGCATTATGCGAGTTTCCGGGCCTTTGAAAACCCTTTTCGATCGGCTGGCGACTCTAAATATCGCGGCTGAGGCCTTTAATCGTAGATTTCTGCGTCCGGGTCGGTGGATTCCAGCTCGTAGCTTGCCGCCAACATGGCCAAACGGCCAATCACCCCATACATATAAAAACGGTTGGGCACGCTGGCCCCGGCTTTGACACCGGGTTGGGGCGTGTGGGCGCTTTGCTCAAAGGCCAAGGGCACAAAGCTCGACCCTGGGGCGTTGAGGTTCTCGTCCACACCACGCTCGGCATGCACCCGGTAAAAACCACCCACCACATAGCGGTCCATCATGTAGACCACCGGCTCGGCCACCGCGTCGTTGATGCGCTCGTTGGTCAGCACACCCTCTTGGATGATGACCTCGCTCACCTCTTGCCCGTCTTTGATGACGCTCATTTTGTTGCGGGTTTTGCGGTTGAGCGCCTCCAGGTCTTTGACATCGCGCACCGTCATGATGCCCATGCCATAGGTGCCGTTGTCGGCCTTGACCACCACAAACGGCTTTTCGTTGATGCCGTACTCTTTGTATTTGCGCCGGGTTTTGGTCAGCAAAGCGTCCACATGGCTGCGCAACGACTCCATGCCCGTGCTTTCGCTGAAATCCACCTCACCGCATTGGCTGAACATGGGGTTGATCAGCCACGGGTCGATGCCCAGCAATTTGCCAAAGCGCTTGGACACCTCTTCGTAGCAAGCAAAGTGATGGCTTTTGCGCCGCACGCACCATCCCGCGTGCAGCGGCGGCAACAAAAACTGCTCGTGCAGGTCTTCCAAAATGCCGGGGATGCCTGCGCTCAAGTCGTTATTGAGCAAGATGGTGCAGGGATCAAAGTCTTTCAGCCCCAGGCGGGTTTTGTTGCGGATCACCGGCTCCAGGGTCACCGAATCGCCGTTGGGCAGATCGATGGTGGTGTTCTCTTTGATCTCAGGGTTGATCGAGCCGATGCGCACATTCAGCCCCGCCATGTTGAAGATGCGCGCCAGTTGCGACACATTGCTCAAATAAAACGTGTTGCGGGTGTGGTTTTCAGGGATCAGCAACAGATTGCGCGCTTCGGGGCATATTTTCTCAATGGCGGCCATCGCCGCTTGCACCGCCAGCGGCAACATTTCATTGGTGAGGTTGTTCCAGCCGCCGGGGTAGAGGTTGGTGTCCACGGGGGCCAACTTGAAACCCGCATTGCGCACGTCCACCGAGGTGTAGAACGGCGGCGTGTGCTCCATCCACTCCATGCGAAACCAGCGCTCGATGGCGGGCATGGAGTCGAGGATGCGCTGCTCGAGCTCGTTGATGGGGCCAGTGAGCGCGGTGATGAGGTGAGGAACCATGGGGTCGTTTGTAAGAGTGAGCTGTGTATATGGGGTTGATTCTGACAGCTTCAACATGAAATCTTTTTGGGCCCCCATCCAAGCACGGTTCAAACCCACCCCGGGAAAGTACTTAAGTATTAATTCTATTGAGTTATGTAACTAAAAAATAATAATTATCCCGCGCCGCAAGTCGGCAATTTTAAAACAGGGGCCAATCTTGGATATTGACAGATCTTTCAAAAAACAATCCGTATTTGATAAATTCATTTTATCAAGCAAGTTCAGCTTGGGACTGGTTGTTCATTTTCTGCTGGTTGTGGGTTTTCTTTGGGCGCTTTCTATGGGCCAAGCAAGTGCCCGCATTCAAGATCCAGAACCTCCCTTGAAATATGGCAACTGCCCTGCGGGTCAATTTCAGGATCAGGCTGGGCTACTTTGCTATGACAAATGTCCCTCTGGCATGTACGAAAAGTCAGTTTGGGGTGTCTGTTGGGAAAACTGTAAGCCCGGTTTTACCGATATCGGTGCCCTTTGCACTAACTTGCATATCAAGGCCAAAGAGACCTATGGCAGGGGCTGGGGAAATATCCTCGTGTGTCGGCCTGACCAAGAGCAGTGGGGGCTGTTGTGTTATCCCCGATGCACTCCAGGACATACAGCCGTAGGGCCCGTTTGCTGGCAAACCAGTTGCCCCCCAGGCACAGACACCGACTTTGGCTTGTTTTGTACACGCTGGCCCAAGTGGGGCGTTGTCGCAAAGGTGTGGTTCATTCCGATTTACGGAATTGTTGATTGGGGTTGGACAGTCGCCAGAGGCTCTTATGGGCGAGGTGCGGGTGATGTTCTTTCTGCCTGTCGACCCGGTGAGGAAAGAAGTGGGGCACTTTGCTATCCAAAATGCAACTCTGGATTTTCTGGAGTCGGGCCAGTTTGCTGGGAAAACTGTAAAGCAGGCTACACCAATGATGGGGCTTTTTGCCGGCGCGACAACGTGTACGCCAAGCGCTCGCAAGTCAAAGCCCCAAGAGGCCCGCTTCAAATTTGCCCCTACCACCCCAGAGACACCCTATTTCCCATTGTGTTGGTTCACGGCTATGGCGGCTGGGGAGGTCCTGCCTTGCTCGAGCATATGGTCGGGATAAAACGCCATTTAGAAGCTGGCGGAGCCAAAGTTTATGTGGCAAAAGTCTCGCCATTCGCCAGTAACGAAACAAGGGGCGAAGAGTTGCTCAAGCAGTTGGCCGCCTGGAGGACCTCCAACAACATCGATAAGTTTCATTTGATGGGGCATTCTCAGGGCTCGCCCACCTCAAGGTATGCTGCAGCGAAACAACCCGAATGGGTGGCCTCAGTGACCAGCGTGGGTGGGGTCAACTGGGGCACAGAGTTTGCGGACTTTATGCTTGACATTTTTCCAGATGGTGCTGGCCCTTGGTCGGCGGTCCCAGTAGGGGGGATGGCGATGGTAGAGTTTTTTAGCAAAATTAACCAAGGTCAATTTGACCCGGGTGTACTTTTGGGAAATGACGGTCGAGAAGCTGCCAAGTCGCTCAGCACGCAAGGTGCCAGGGATTTCAATGCGCTTTATCCTGCCGGTCTTGGCGTGGATGAAAAAGGAAATCCGCAAAGGGGCTTGAGCTTAACGAGTCCGCTGAGTTTTGTCGCAAAAGATGGGAAAAAACACCCGATGCTGTTTTACTCATGGACAGGCAATACGCCCTTCAACAGCCTCAGTCCTCTGGCAGCTGCGATGTATGCGAGTGCAGGCATCATTGCCTCTAGAACGGGTGGAGAGGATTCTGACGGCCTGGTCCCTGTGAGCTCTAGCAAGTTTGGCTACTTTCTAGGTCAGTACCACCATGACCACTTGGCTGAAATCAATTTGCCCTTAAGTTTCTCAGTTGGACCACTTGTGGGGCAGGCCCATCCCGTCACCCTGTGGTGCGAGCATGCTTCAAGACTGAAAGAGGCAGAGAAGGAGTTGCTGGCACCCCAATTATTGCCAAGGGACTTTGATGCGCAGCGGTATGTCTATAAATACGCAGACCTCATCAATGCAAGGGTTGACGGAGCCAATCATTATTTGCAATATGGACGCAAAGAAGGGCGCGCCTACAAGTAGGCAACCCCTTGAACATCAACCCCGCACTTCCCCCGCCCCCAACACCACATACTTCAATGAGGTGAGGCCCTCAATGCCCACAGGGCCACGGGCGTGGAATTTGTCGGTGGAAATGCCGATCTCGGCACCCAAGCCGTACTCAAAACCATCGGCAAAGCGGGTGCTGGCGTTGACGATGACGCTGGCCGAGTCCACCTCGCGCAAAAAGCGTTGGCTGTGCACATGGTTAAGGGTGAGGATGGCGTCGGTGTGGTGGCTGCTGTAATGGTTGATGTGGGCGATGGCTGCATCCAAGCCGTCCACCACCTTGATGCTGATGATGGGCGCCAAATATTCTTCGAACCAATCTTGCTCGGTGGCGTCTTTGAGCACCGCGCCTTTGACATTCGCCAGCAAGGCTTTGGCCTCGGGGCAACAACGCATTTCCACCCCCTTGTCGGCAAACACCTGGGCTATGCGCGGCAAAAACGCGGCGGCCACGCCGCGTGCCACCAGCAGGCTTTCTGTCGCGTTGCAAGGGCTGTACTTTTGGGTTTTGGCGTTGTCAACAACGGTGAGCGCCATGTCCAAGTCGCAGGGGTCGTCGACATAGGTGTGGCAGTTGCCGTCCAAATGTTTGATGACCGGCACCTTGGCGTCTTGGCTGATGCGCTCGATCAGGCCTTTGCCGCCGCGCGGAATGACCACGTCCACGAAAGCTGGCATGGTGATGAGTTCACCCACGGCCGCGCGGTCGGTGGTGGGCACGAGTTGCACCGCGTCGGTGGGCAAACCGGCTTCGGCCAAGGCTTGTTGCACCAGCGCAGCCAAAGCTTTGTTGGAGTCGATGGCCTCGGAGCCGCCGCGCAAGATGCAGGCATTGCCACTTTTGATGGCGAGTGCCGCGGCTTCGATGGTGACATTGGGGCGGCTCTCGTAAATCATGCCAAACACGCCAATGGGCACGCGCATTTGGCCCACGCGGATGCCGCTGGGCTGCTGGCTCATGCCACTGATGCTGCCAATGATGTCGGGCATGGCAGCCAGTTGCTCGCAGCCCACGGCGCAGGTCTCTAAGGTTTGGGGCGAGAGTTTGAGCCTGTCCACCATGGGCACGGCCAAACCTGCGGCTTGGGC
>CAMDLJ010000168.1 GCA_945901665.1 Bordetella parapertussis
AACCAATAGCACGGTATGCGAACAGCTTGACGCTTTCACCCGCAACATGGGACACACCTCGGTGCGCACCCGCGACACACCCGGATTCATCGTCAACCACGCTGGGCGCGGCTATGGCACAGAGGCTTTGCGCATCGTGGGCGAGTCGGTGAGCGACTTTGCCACCATTGACCGCATCTTGAAAGACCAAGTGGGATTCAAACTGGGCCCTTTTGAGTTGATGGACCTGACCGCCCTGGATGTCTCACACCCCGTCATGGAGTCGATCTACCATCAATACTACGAAGAGCCCCGGTTTAGGCCCAGCATCATCACAGCCCAACGCTTGGCCGCTGGCGTTTTGGGGCGTAAAACCAAAGAGGGTTTTTATCTCTATGTCGATGGCAAAGCGCAAATGCCGCCTGAATTGCCTCCGCCCGTCGTTGAAGACATGCCGCCCGTGTGGGTTTCCCCCCGCGCGGCCCGCCGCCCCGAGTTGCTGCAATTGCTCAAAAGCCTGGACGCGCGCATAGAAACCAGCGCCCTGCCCAGCGAACAAGCCCTGATCTTGGTGGCCCCACTGGGTTTTGATGTCACCACGGTGGCGGCCGTGGACCGCCTCGATCCCCATCGAACCGTGGGGCTTGACCTGTTGTTCAGTGACGCCCAGACCAAGCGACGCGTCTTGGCCAGCAATCCGGCCACCCGACCCGATATGCGCCTGGCCGCGCATGCCCTGTTGGCCCGAGACGGCAAACCGGTCAGCTTGATCCGCGACAGCGCAGGCTTTGTCACCCAACGGGTGGTGGCCCACATCGTCAACATTGCCAGCGATATTTGCCAGCAAGGCATTTGCACGCCAACAGACCTGGAAACAGCGGTTCAATTGGGCCTGGGTTACCCCATGGGCCCCTTGGCGATGGGCGACCACTGTGGTCCTGCCAGCATTTTGGAGGTGCTGTTCAACATGCAAACCGTTTACGGCGACCCGCGTTACCGCCCCAGCCCTTGGTTGCGCCGGCGTGGCGCCTTGGGCCTGAGCCTGATGCAAACGGAAGACTGAGCCATGGGCGCCCAACTCAAAAGCGAAACCCAAGACCAAACCCTGGTGTTGACCCTGTCCAACCCCAGCATGCGCAATGCCCTGGGGCCTGACATTTACAGCGCTGGCATTGAGGCCCTGGGCGCTGCCGAAACCAACCCCGCCGTGCGAAGTGTGGTCATCACCGGCGAAGGCGGCACGTTCAGTGCCGGCGGCAATTTGCACCGTTTGTTGGCCAACCGGGAACAAGACCCCAGTGTCCAAGCCGAGAGCATTGAAGGCTTGCACACCTGGATGGAAACCATTCGAACTTACCCCAAACCGGTGATTGCGGCGGTCGAGGGGGCTGCGGCCGGTGCTGGCTTTTCTTTGGCCTTGATGTGCGACTTTGTGGTCGCTGCCCGTAACAGCTTTTTTGTCATGGCCTATAGCAACATTGCCTTGTCACCCGATGGCGGTGGCAGTTGGAACTTGGCTCGCAGCCTGCCCCGCCCCATTGCCAATGAAATATTGATGTTGGGCGAGCGCATCACGGCCGAGCGTTTGCATCAATTGGGTTGGATCAACCAGCTCACCAACCCAGGCGAATCACTGGCCCAAGCTTTGCAATGGGCGCAGCGCCTCAATGCCCGGGCACCCAATGCCTTGACCGGCATCAAAGACTTGCTCAACAACGCTGCGCAAATGCCCCTGAGTGATCATTTGGCGCAAGAGAAATCCAGTTTCGTAACGTTGTTACATCACCCCAATGCGCTGACTGGTATCAACGCTTTGCTCCACAAGCAAACCCCCGACTACAGGTAAACCCGGTCACTGAACACAGGCACATGGGCGACTGTGTGCTTGATTCGGTCAGGTCGCTTGCGAGACAATTTCAACCCAACCGGTCACACAAAAGACAGCCCATGGACGACCCTATTCTTACGATAGAAGAACGCGAAGCCATCAACGCAGGACGATGGTTTTCCTCTCTTTCACCCTCACTCAGGCACGACATACTCCGATGCGCTTACATCAAACGATGCAAAGATGGGGAATTGATCGCCGCTCGCGGCGACCCGGCAGAGGAGTGGATGGCCTGCGCCAAAGGTGCGGTGCGGGTCAGTTCGACCTCTTTGTCGGGCAAGCAAATCACCTTCACCTACATCGAACCAGGCCTTTGGTTTGGCGATGTGGCCATCCTCGACGGCGACCGGCGCACCCACGATGTGTATGCCCACGGGGACACCAGCATTTTGTGTGTGGCCAAAGCGGATTTTCAAAAAATACTGGCCCAGCACGTCGAGTTTTACGACGCCATGCTGCGCCTGCAAGCGCGCCGCATACGACAGTTGTTTGGCTTGGTCGAAGACCTCAACACCCTGCCCTTGCGCGCCAGATTGGCCAAACAACTGTTGCACCTGGTCAGAAGCTATGGGGTGCCTTGCCTGCAGCACGACGGGGAAATTCGCATTGGTCTGCACTTGGCGCAAGAAGAGTTGGCCCAGCTGTTGGGTGCTTCCCGCCAGCGGGTCAACCAAGAGCTCAAAACCATGGAGCGCGAATTGGCCATTCGCATCGAAGCGGGCGGCTTGGTGGTGCGCAACCGCGAACTGCTCATGTCCATCAGCGACGCGGACCACTGACATGAGCCCCGAAGACAACTTCGTCGGCACCCGTGCCGTGAGCGACAGCCACCAATTCGACGTGGCGGCGTTGGAGGCCTGGTTGGGCGTGCACCTGCCTGGTTTCAAAGGACCCTTGAGCGTCGAATTGTTCAAAGGCGGGCAATCCAACCCCACTTACAAACTCATCACGCCCTCTATCAGTTATGTGATGCGGGCCAAGCCAGGACCAGTTGCGAAACTGCTGCCTTCCGCCCATGCCATTGAGCGTGAATTCACCGTGATGAAGGCCCTGCAAGGCTCGGGCGTGCCCGTGGCCCGCATGCACGCCTTGTGCGAAGACGAAAGCGTCATTGGCCGCGCCTTCTACATCATGGAGTTTGTCTCGGGTCGGGTGCTGTGGGAGCAGTCTTTGCCGGGGCTGCAAATGTCTGACCGGCGCGCCATTTACACCGAGATGAACCGGGTCATTGCGGCTTTGCACCGCACCTCATACCGACAAGTCGGCTTGGAGAGCTATGGCAAGCCCGGCCAATACATCGAGCGCCAAATCAGCCGCTGGACGCGCCAGTACCAAGCCTCCATCACCACCCCCATCCCGGAGATGGACCAATTGATGGCCTGGTTGCCCCAGCACATACCGGCCAGCGCCAAAGACGACAGCCAGACCAGCGTGGTGCATGGCGACTACCGGCTGGATAACCTGATTTTTCACCCTGATAAACCGCAAATTTTGGCGGTGCTCGACTGGGAGCTTTCGACCCTGGGACACCCCTTGGCCGACTTCAGCTACCACTGCATGTCTTGGCACATCGTGCCAGGTACCTTTCGCGGGATCGGTGGCCTTGACCTGCTCGCCTTGGGTATTCCCACCGAGAAAGAGTACATCCGCATGTATTGCGACCAAACCGGCTTGGCCAAACCGCAAGACCTGGAAGTGGACTGGAACTTCTACCTGGCCTTCAACCTGTTTCGCATCGCAGCCATTTTGCAAGGCATTGCCAAACGTGTCGAAACCGGCACGGCATCCAGCGAACAAGCGCGCTCCTCGGGGGCCGGCGCACGTCCCATGGCCGAACTGGCCTGGTCTTTTGCCCAAAGGGCTTAATCGATTCATTCACCACTGAAAGAACACCATGAACTTCGACTACACGGACAAAGTCAAAGCCATGCAAGCGCGTCTGTTGGCCTTCATGGACGAGCACATTTACCCCAACGAAAAACGGTTTTTCCGCGAAATCGCTGAAAACCGCGCCAAGGGCAATGCCTGGGTGCCCACCGCGCTGATTGAAGAACTCAAGCCCAAAGCCCGCGAGGCGGGGCTGTGGAATTTATTTCTGCCCCACAGCAAACGCGCCCCGCAAGGCCTGAGCAACCTCGAATACGCGCCCATGTGTGAAATCATGGGGCGCGTGCCCTTTGCCGCCGAGGTCTTCAATTGTTCGGCCCCCGACACCGGCAACATGGAAACCCTGGAGCGCTACGCCAGCGAGGCCATCAAAGACGAGTGGCTCGAGCCCTTGTTGCGCGGCGACATCCGCTCGGCGTTTTTGATGACCGAACCCGATGTGGCCTCATCTGACGCCACCAATGTGCAATGCAGCATTGAGCGCGACGGCGACCACTATGTGGTCAATGGCCGCAAGTGGTGGAGCTCTGGCGCCGGGGATCCCCGCTGTGCCATCTACATCGTGATGGGCAAAACCGACCCCGAAGCACCGCGCCACTCGCAGCAAAGCATGATCGTCATCCCGGCCAACACCCCAGGCGTGTCGGTGCTGCGTCCTTTGACCGTTTTTGGTTACGACGATGCCCCCCACGGCCACATGGAAGTGGTGCTCAAAAATGTGCGCGTGCCCGTCAGCAACCTGCTGTTGGGTGAAGGCCGTGGGTTTGAAATCGCCCAAGGCCGCTTAGGCCCAGGGCGCATCCACCACTGCATGCGCACCATTGGCAGCGCCGAGCGTGCCCTGGAGTTGATGTGCAAGCGCCTCAACAGCCGTGTGGCTTTTGGCAAAAAAATCTCTGCCCAGGGCGTGTGGCACGAGCGCATTGCAGAGTCGCGCATCATGATCGAGCAAGCCCGCTTGCTCACCCTCAAGGCGGCCTACATGATGGACACCGTGGGCAACAAAATCGCCAAAACTGAAATCGCCATGATCAAGGTGATAGCCCCCAACATGGCCTTGCAAATTATCGACTGGGCCATCCAAGCGCATGGCGCAGGCGGCGTCAGCGACGATTTCCCCCTGGCCTACGCCTGGGCCCACCAGCGCACCCTGCGCCTGGCCGATGGTCCCGACGAAGTACACCGCAACTCGATTGCCAAGTTGGAATTGGCGCGGCACATCGCACTGGAGCCGCAAGAGGTGGAAATGCCAATCACCCGGGGGAGTTGAGCGTCCTGTTCCAGCCCAGGGTCAAACCTGGGCTCAGGGTGGTGCCATATTGGCAGCAGTCGAACAGCGGGTGGTCGTGCAACCGGCTTCGTAAGGTTGGAAAACTGTACTGTTGTATTTGTATTGCTTGGCAAATCCGTCGGCTGAAGTGAGTCTTTTAGTGACTGAAAAAACCGGACTGCCATCTGCGTTGACCGTATAACTGCTCAACTGGATCTCACTGGGCTCTGCTGTGGTCGGCTGATAAGCGGTCAAAAGATAAAACTTGCTGTTTTGGTAAAAAATGTCGCGCAATGCGGCGTTGTTCACGCCCTCTTGAATTTGCAAAAATCCTTTGGCCACACAAGCTGAGTAGTACGGTGGCACTGTTTCGGTGTCTATTCTTTTCAATCGGACATAAGGTTGACCGCCCCCACTGGCAACGCCACCCAAAATCAAATTCGTATTGGCCGTTCCAGCGGTGTCCCAAATGGCAGGCACCAAAAACAAAGTGTCTATGTTGGTCGGCAAGGTGGTGCCATTGCAAGTGGTGGTGGACAACCAACCGGTTTGCTTGGCGAAAGTGACGGCATTTCCAGTGCCATTGGCCGTGAGGATGCCCTTCCATATTTGGGGGGTTGTGTTTTTATCAGTGAGCACCAAATCCAAAGCACCATCGCCATTGATGTCTGCTGCTGCAGCACGGTTGCCATCCAAGGCAATGCCAGGGTCGGTGCGGACATAGCTTGACCCCGAGCTGAGAAAAATCAATTGATTGGAAAGCCCCGAACACGACAAAAACACATCTGGCTTGCCGTCTGCATTGAGATCTGCTGTGATGGCGTAGGTGGCATTGCAGGTGTTTCTGGCCCCTGTACCAAACAGGGTTGAAGAGCCATCGACCCAGGTCGAGCTGGCTGACTGCCAGCGCAAAAAATAGGCTTGCCCAGTCGTAGACACCACAAAGGCCGAATAGGCGCCCTCCTGGAAGAAATCCCCAAAAGTGACAGATGTGGGCACCAAAAGCACACCAGACACAGCGTCGACAGGGACCGCGGTGTTGGTCAAGCCAGCCACATTTTTATTGCCGTAGGAGGTGGATTGGACGGCCAAAGCCGCGCTG
>CAMDLJ010000169.1 GCA_945901665.1 Bordetella parapertussis
GAGCTCAAAAATGGACATTTCAGGCAAAGTTTTCATCGTCACCGGCGGTGCTTCGGGGCTGGGCGAGGGCACGGCCCGCATGCTCGCAGCCAAGGGTGGCAAGGTGGTGATTGCCGACATGCAGGTCGAAAAAGGCGAAGCCATTGCCAAAGAAATAGGCGGCGCTTTCATGCGCTGCGACGTCAGCAGCGAGGCCGATGGTCAAGCCGTTGTCGCCAAGGCTGTGTCCATGGGCAAACTGATGGGCCTGGTCAACTGCGCGGGCATTGCCCCAGCGGAGAAAACCGTGGGTAAAAACGGTGCTCATTCCTTGGCCGTGTTCACCAAGACCGTCACCGTCAACCTGATTGGCACCTTCAACATGATCCGCCTGGCCGCTGAGGCCATGTGCAAAAACGATCCCGAGCCCACCGCTGAGCGCGGTGCCATCATCAACACCGCATCGGTGGCGGCCTATGACGGGCAAATTGGCCAAGCCGCCTACTCAGCCACCAAAGGCGGCGTGGTCGGCATGACCTTGCCCATCGCCCGCGATCTGGCCCGCAACGGCATTCGCAACATGACCATTGCCCCGGGCATTTTTGGCACGCCCATGATGTTTGGCATGCCCAAAGATGTGCAAGACGCATTGGCCGCCAGCGTGCCCTTCCCTTCGCGCTTGGGCACCCCCCAAGACTATGCGCGTTTGGCGGTGCATATTTTTGAAAATGAGATGCTCAATGGCGAGGTGATTCGCTTGGACGGCGCGATCCGCTTGGCACCGAAGTGACCCAAGGACAGCTGCGCGCATGAAGGCTGAGCCCAGGCGCACATTCGGCTGGGGCCGCATCAACGCTTGCTTGGGTTTGATTGGGGCCTTGCTGGGGGCCTGGTGTGTTGCTCCCGCCTGGGGGCAAGCCGACACCCCGCTGCAACCCGAGGCCGCCACCGGCTTGAACCGCCAAAGCAGCGTGCCCTTTGCACGCCAAGGCGTGAGCGCCGCCCACCCGCTGGCCAGCCAGGCCGGTTTGGACATCTTGCGCCAAGGCGGGTCGGCATTGGACGCGGCCATCGCGGTGCAAATGGTGCTCACCCTGGTTGAGCCGCAATCGAGCGGCATTGGCGGCGGGGCTTTTTTGCTCTACCACGACGGACAACGCGTGCGGGCCTATGACGGGCGCGAAACCGCGCCAGCGGCAGCCACCGAAAAACTGTTTTTGAGCGAGGGCCGCGCCATGGACATGCGAACTGCAGCCATCGGCGGCTTATCGGTGGGCGTGCCAGGCGTGCTGCGCATGCTCGAGTTGGCCCACCGTGACCATGGCCGCTTGCCATGGGCGCGTTTGTTTGAACCCGCCATCAACTTGGCCCAAAACGGATTTGCCATGGGTCACCGGTTGCATCATTTGCTGCGCGGTGCCACCGATCTGCAACAAGACCCGCAAGCCCGGACCTACTTTTACCAAGCCAACGGCCAGCCTTGGCCTGTCGGTCACCGCTTACAAAACCCCGGTTTGGCCCAGGTGCTGCAGCAAATTGCCCTGGAAGGCGCCAATGCTTTTCACCAAGGCGCCATCGCACAAGCCATGGTGAAAAAGGTGCAAAACCACCCGCAAAACCCCGGCTTGTTGAGCCTGGAGGACTTGCGCCAGTACCGTGCCGTGGAACGTGAGCCCCTGTGTTTTGACCATGGGGCCCAGGGGGTGGTGCACCAGGTGTGCGGCTTCCCCCCGCCCAGTTCGGGCGCGGTGGCCATGGCCCAAATTTTGGGCATGCTCAACAACGCCTTGCCGCGCACCGCAACGGCTCAACCCTTGCCCCTCGAACCTGCCGCCAAGCCGGTCCAAGCGGTCAGGGCTTGGGACGAGGCCTGGCTGCACACCTATACCGAAGCCGCGCGGCTGGCCTATGCCGATCGCGCGCAATACCTGGCCGACCCAGACTTTGTCGCGCCACCCGGGGGCGATTGGCGCAGCCTGATCGCACCCGCTTATGTGGCGCAACGCGCCCAGTTGATTGGTACCAGCCGCATGGCCAACGCTGAGCCCGGAAGGCCTGGCACCACGCCGCAAGCCCTGGCCCCCATGCCCGAGCAAACCGAGCATGGCACCAGCCACCTGAGCATCACCGACGCCTGGGGCCACACCTTGGCCATGACCACCAGCATTGAGTCTGCGTTTGGCGCTCACACCATGGTGAGCCTGGGCGAAGGGGGTGGCTTTTTGCTCAACAACCAACTCACCGATTTCAGTTTTGTGCCACGCAACGAACAAGGCCTGCCAGTGGCCAACCGCGTCGAGCCCGGCAAGCGCCCGCGCTCATCCATGTCGCCCACCTTGGTGCTGCGCCGATCAACCCCCGACATGCCCGCAACGCTGCACATCAGCCTGGGCAGCCCCGGGGGTGCGGCCATCATCCACTACACCACCCAAGCCCTGTGGGGTCTGCTGCACATGGGCCTCAACCCGCAACAAGCCTTTGACTTGCCACACTTGGCGCTGTTCTCACCACAAGGGCCGCTGTGGTTGGAAACCGGCCGTTTTGAGGCAGCCACCCAAGCCGCATTGACCCAGCGCGGCCACCCGCTGCGCCAGACCGATCTGACCAGTGGTTTACACGGCCTGCAACGGGTCCAGGGCGGCTGGCTGGGCGGGGCCGATGCCCGGCGCGAGGGGGCGGTCCGGGGCGACTGAGCAGGCCAAACCAGGGGCTGATCCAAGCCAAGACCGTTTTGCCGCCCCCGTCGGCCTCCCGGCACTTGGCCCCTGGCCCTGGTGCTGCGCCTTGGGTGTCGCTGCCTACAATGCCCGCTCCAACCGAAGTACCCATGGCCATACCGCAATCCTTTATCCAAGAACTGTTGGCGCGCGCCGATGTGGTGGACATCGTGGGTCGCTATGTGCAGCTGAAAAAAGGCGGCGCCAATTACATGGGCCTGTGCCCATTCCACGGCGAAAAGTCCCCATCGTTCTCGGTCAGCCCGACCAAGCAGTTTTTCCATTGTTTTGGTTGTGGCAAAAACGGCAATGCCATTGGGTTTTTGATGGAACACGCCGGCATGAACTTTGTCGAGGCGGTCAAAGACCTGGCCCAAACCTACGGCATGCCCGTGCCCGAAGACGATGCCTCGCCCCAAGAGCGCGAACGCGCGGCGCTGGCGCGAGAGCGCCAAGCCACCTTGAGCGATGTGCTGGAAAAAGCCGCCAGCGCCTACTACAAGCATCTGAAAAGCTCATCCTCCGCGGGGCAATACCTCAAGGGCCGTGGCCTGACGGGAGAAATCGCCAAAGCTTACGGCCTGGGCTATGCGCCTGAGGGCTGGCGCAGCCTGGCCAGTGTTTTTCCCGACTACCAAGATCCCTTGTTGGTCGACAGTGGCTTGGTGATTCACCATGCCGAGGACGGCAGCGAAGACAAGCGCTACGACCGTTTTCGCGACCGCATCATGTTCCCCATTCGCAACATCAAGGGCGAGTGCATTGGTTTTGGCGGACGCGTGCTCGGAGAAGGCACACCCAAGTACTTGAATTCGCCAGAAACCCCGGTGTTCAGCAAGGGGCGCGAACTCTACGGCTTATTCGAAGCGCGCCAAGCGCTGCGCGATTCGGGCTATGTGTTGGTGACCGAGGGCTACATGGATGTGGTGGCCCTGGCCCAATGGGGCTTTGGCCATGCCGTGGCCACACTGGGCACCGCCTGCACCACCGAGCATGTGCAAAAACTGTTTCGTTTCAGCGATGCCGTGGTGTTCAGCTTTGACGGCGATGCGGCGGGTCGGCGCGCGGCGCGCAAGGCCTTGGACGTGGCCCTGCCCTTTGCCACCGATGTGCGCAGCGTGAAGTTTTTGTTCTTGCCCGCCGAACACGACCCCGACAGCTATATCCGTGCTTTTGGCCCTGAGGCCTTTGCCCGTTGTGTCACGGAGGCCATGCCCCTGAGCCGATTTTTGATCGATGCGGCCCGTGAAGGCTGTGACCTGAGCAGCGCCGAAGGCCGCGCCCACCTGGCCAGCAACGCCCGCGACCTGTGGCTCACCTTGCCCGATGGCGCACTCAAGCGCCAGTTGCTGGCCGAATTTGCCGATTTGATCCAACTGGGCCTGCATGAACTGCAGTCGCTGTGGCAGCCACCCAACCCCAGCCCATCTAAATGGCCCAGGCGCCAAACCCCAGGGGAAGCCACGCAAGCCGGCACCACCGCAGCACCCTACCCCAGGCGTTTCAGCACCGACAAACCGCCACGCGGCCTGGGCCGCCAACTGCCCGCCAGCCGCGCCGACCACGCCGTGCGTTTGCTGCTGGCCGACATGCGCCAGTGGCAAGACCTGAGCAGCGAAGAACACCTCATGCTGTGCGAACTGCCCGCACCGCACGGCCCCTTGTTCACCTGGCTTGACAGCCAACACCAAGAGCATGGCAGCTTGCCCTGGGGGGCCTTGCGCGAAGGCCTGCGCGAACACCCCAGCGAAGCACTGGCTTTGAAGGTCATGGACACCGGCTTTGAGGTCACCCCCATGACCCACACCGACGAACCCAGCCCCCAGGCCATGAGCGAACACGCCTTGGCCCTGGAAAGCGCGGCCGAACTCAAGGCATTGCTCAACCGATTGCTCATTGAGCGACTCAAGGTCCAAGAGACGCAGGCCATTGCCAGCGCCCAAATCGACCCCGGCGCGCTGGAGCGCTACCGCGTCTTGCAAGCGCGCCGGCGCTCGTTGGAAACCCCGCCAGAGGTATAATCCACTTCACCATAGCGCAAGCGCGACAGCAGCACCTCCGAAATTGGCCAAACCAGGGCAAGCGCCCCAACCGGCCAGCCACCCGCAAGGACTGCACCCCAAATGATCGCCCAACCCCTTGCGCAGGTCCCCCAGCCCAGCCCACGCGCCCTTCGGGTGCAGGGTGTTTTTTTGTCTCTCAATGGAGGATGAGTTCCATGCCTGCTCAAAAACCCAAAAAGACCGCTCAGCCCGCCCCCAAAGGTGCGAAAGCCGCTGCCAAGAGCTCAAAAAGCACCCCGAAACCCGCCAGCGCCACGACCGCCAAGAAAGCCATGCCTGTGACATCCGCCAAAGCCAACGCCAAACCCGCCCCCAAAGTCGCTGCCAAAGCAGCGCCTGCATTGGCTGCCAAAACTCCCGCAAAACCTGCGGCCAAGCCCGCCACGAAAGTGACGGCCAAAGCCCCCGTCAAACCCATTGCCAAAACCGCGGCCAAGCCAGCAGCAAAACCTGCCGCCAAAGTCGCTGCCAAACCCGTGGTGGCCGCCAAAACACCTGTCAAAGCACCCACCAAAGCGCCCGCGAAAGCAAGCTCTGCTAAGCCTGCGGCCAAAACAGCACCGGCCGCCAAAGGCAAGGCAGCCACCAAGGGCAAAGGCCCGGGCTTGGAAGACGACTTGCCCGATTTGGAGGCCGAATTTGCCGAAGAAACCCCTGCTGCTGCAGGCGAAAAGGTCAAACCCCTGCGCATGAAAATCAGCAAGGCCAAAGAGCGCGCCTTGATGAAAGAGTTTGGCTTGGACGAAACCATCCTGTCTGAGGAAGACCTGGCCAAGCGCCGGCTGCGCCTGAAAACCCTGATCAAGATGGGTAAAACGCGCGGCTACCTGACCCATGGCGAAATCTCTGACCACCTGCCCGACAAATTGGTCGATGCCGAGACCATGGAAGTGGTGATCACCATGTTGAACGACATGGGCGTGGCGGTGTACGAACAAACCCCAGACGCTGAGACCTTGCTCATCACCAACACCGGCCCCACCGTGGCCAGTGAAGAAGAGGCCGAAGAAGAAGCCGAAGCCGCTTTGTCCACCGTGGACAGTGAGTTTGGCCGCACCACCGACCCGGTGCGCATGTATATGCGCGAAATGGGCACCGTGGAGCTGCTGACCCGCGAGGGTGAAATTGAAATCGCCAAGCGCATTGAAGGCGGCTTGATGGACATGATGGCCGCCATCAGCGCCTCGCCGGCCACGATTGCCGAAATCCTCCGCCTGGCCACCGACATCCGCGAAGACAAGGTGGTCATCTCCACCATCGTTGACGGATTCAGCAACGCCAACGAGGCCGACGACTATGTGGCCGAAGAAGACTTTGACGAGTTCGACGAAGCCGACGACGACGACGGCAAAGGCGGCTCCA
>CAMDLJ010000170.1 GCA_945901665.1 Bordetella parapertussis
ACCCAAAACATCGGCCAATGCTTGGGCGCGGCCCAACTCGGCCACGATGAGCAAACGGCCTGCACTTTTGTAGGTGACCGTCGGCACCGGTTCGGCGTCCGGCATCTGGGCCTGGGCCAGCAAAGCGGCGATTTTGGGCATGGCCTGGGACGACTCGCGGCCCCAGCCCGCCGTCTCACGGATGTTGACAAACTTCACCGGAACCCAAGGCAAGGCGGGGTCTGCATCGCGCGCTTGTTGCGCCAAATCTTCAAACAAGCGCTTTTCTTGGGTGCAAGCCACCACCACAGACTCGCCGCCTTTGAGGGCATGCAAAAAACCTTGGGCCTCGCGCCGGCACAAACTGCTGTGCACATGCAGGGTCTCATTGAGGCTTTGACCCAGCGCCTTGGCGTCCAAGGGCATGGTCTGGTTGCAGTCGCAGATCAAGGTGGTCATGGCGGCGGATTGTGCATGACTGTGGCTTGGCACCCGGCCGGCCTAGGCCTTGGGTACGGGCACGGTGGCGCCGGACAAGCTGGCGTCAAGCGCGTGTGGGGCGCTGTCATCTGAGGCTTCGGCCGCTTCGCAGGCAACTGGAACCTGTGCGCTGGATGGCGCTTCGATGATCGGCGAGTGCGCAGATTCGGGCACTGCCACGCTGTCAGACACAAGCGACACAGGCGTTTGAACATGGCCCTCAGCAGGCGCGCAAGCCAATGGCGCTTTGTCCTTGTCTTCCTCTTCAAACAGATTCAGAAATTTGGCCCCATTCATTTGCCGCAACATGGCCAGGGGCAAAGGATCGGGCTGGCTGTAATCGTCGATGTAAATGTCCATCCGGTCCATCACATTGAAGTGGGGGTCGGCAAACAGTTTTTTCATCGCGGCGTTTTTCACTTCGGGGGCCACACCCTGGCCCATGAAAGGTCGAAAGTCTGACGCAGGCGTGAGGGCTTGTGTGTCGGCCATCTGCGGCGCTGGTGGTGGGCCGCTGGTGGCTGCGTTTGGCGCCAAGCTCGGATCAGGCGAATCATGCGCAGGCGCCGGAATTGGATTGACCAGGTCGCGTTGCGAGGCCCCAGGGTGTGACGTGCCAACACCCGTGTTTTGCGTTGCACCACCAAGTGGGGCTGTGCCAGGAACCGGCAAAGCATTTGATGTGAGGGGCGCATCTGGCGTGCCAAGCCCTTGCAATGATTTGCGTTTTGACCAGCGCTGCAAAAAACCGTCTTCAGCCATGGTGAGATATTAAGGCCTGAACCCAGGTGTCAAAGCTTGCGGTTTTTGTCGGTGGTGATCGACGCAGGGTTGCCAAAGCGGTCTTGCAGCCCGCGAAAGCTCTCCGGGCGTTGGCGTTTTTTGCCCTCAGCCACCCAATGGGTTTGGGTAAATTCGCTCATCCAAGCCAGCACTGCTTGCGGCGCAGGCACTTGGTCCACGCGCTCTTGGGCATCGAGCCAGCGCCCCGCATCGTGGTAACTCAAACTGACCATCACAGGCACGGCCACAGGTTCTTCGGCCAATGCGGCCTCTTCTTCCATGCGCCACAGCACAAACCAACAAGGTTGGGGCGAGGTGGCGTTGAGGTAATAGCCTTCGGCGTCATCTCGGAACAAGCCCACCTCAAAGCCTGTGTGCAGCCAAATTTGCACGTCATCGCTGTCGCGCAGCAAGCGTGCGGGCCCGCTGTGGGCCGGGTCTTGCAACACCACGTCGTGCAACACCCAGCGCCAAGCTTGCCACTTGGCCATGTCGCCAGGCACACGTTCGCGGCGCATCAAAACGCTGGTGGTGAGGTGGGTTGGGTTGATCATGGGGAGTGGTCAACGCACATCGGCGTTGCTGGCCTGACCGGTTTTTAAAATTTGGCCAATGTGTTGCATGACCTCGCGCTCTTTGCCCCTGAAGCCATGCTCGGTGAAGGCCCGGCAGGGATGGCCTTGGAACCCACTGCCCCCATGCACGGTGACCAGCGGGACATTGAATTTTTGCGCCAACTTGGCAGCACCCGAATGGGTGGTCATCGGACAAGGATCGTTTTGGTGGTGCACAAAAGCTTGCACACCGGTGATTTGCCCGTAGTCAAAACCACCAAGCTCGCGGTAAGAATGCATGGCATAGGGTTCGGTGATGGCCGCGGTGTGAATTGTTCCTGCATACACCCCTTTGCCATGCAAGGCCATGAAAGCGCTGGAAATGCTGCCCATGCTGGTGGACACCAGCCACACCTTTTGAATGCTGGGCCATTGCTGGCGAACCACCTGGATCAAGGGCATCACATCGGTTTGCCGCTCCGGCGAGGCTTGGTATTTGGCCGTGCAAGCGTCACCACTGTCGCTGCGGCAATCGACCAGCAACATGGCAATGCGCTCATCGGCCAAGTGGCGTCGCGAGCGCACCAAAAAGTTCCCATCTAGGCGCGATGAGGTCATGCGCTGTTCGGCCACCACGGGCCGCAACACCGAGGGGTAACCAGGGATGAGGACAGCCAACACATCGGGGTTGGTTGTGCCGCTGCGCAGAGAAAAAACGCCTTCTTGACGCACGCCTGGCGATAACTCCACCGAGACCAGTTGTTCGGTTAAATTGTCCCAAGCGGCAGGTGTTTGCGCGCGCAAGCAGGGCGTCAACAGCAGCCACCACACACAGGCTGCACTCAGCACCGTTGCGAAAGGCGATCGTTTTTGGGGGTGGTGGCAGCGTGGCAATTGAATGGTGGACATGGCTAAAAGAATAAAAAGGCAAAGGTACGTTGGTCATCCGGTCAAACCGACAGGCGCGAGCGCTGGAACTCCCAACACTTGCACCGCACAAAACTTCAATTCGGGGATTTTGCCCACTGGGTCCAGGGCGGCGTTGGTGAGCAAATTGGCCGCCGCCTCTCGGTAAGCAAAAGGCAAAAATACCGTTCCCACGGGCGTGCCCTCGTCTTGGCGAACACGCACTTGCAACTCGCCACGGCGCGAGCACACCCGCACCATGTCCCCAGCTTGAACCCCCACGCGGTGCATATCGGCGCTGCACATCAACAAACTGGCTTCGGGTTCAATCGCGTCCAGCACCGCAGAGCGCCGCGTCATGCTGCCGGTGTGCCAATGCTCCAGTTGGCGCCCGGTGATGAGCACAAACGGGTGCTCGGCATCTGGCAACTCATTGGCCGAGATGAGGTCCGCCGGCACCAAATGGACCCGCCCATCGGCGGTGGGGAAGTCGTGTTCAAACACCATGGCTTGGCCCGGGTCTTGGTCGCTCAAGCACGGGTAGGTGACACTGGACGCATCCGACACCCGTTGCCAAGAAATGCCTGCAATCACACCGTGCATGGCTTGGCGCATCTCTTCATACACCGCAGCCACGCCGGCATGGTCACCAGGGTAATGCCAGTGCAAACCCATGCGCTGGGCCAATTGTTGGATGATCCACAAGTCCAGTTTGGCCTGCCCAGGCGGGGACAAAGCGGGTCGGCCCATTTGCACCATGCGATCGGTGTTGGTCACGGTGCCCATTTTTTCGGGCCAGGCGCTGGCGGACAAAACCACATCGGCCAGCCATGCCGTCTCGGTCAGAAAAATATCTTGCACCACCAAATGGTCCAGTGCCGCCAATGCGGCGCGGGCGTGGTTTAAGTCGGGGTCACTCATGGCCGGGTTCTCGCCCATGATGTACATGCCCCGCACCTTGTGGGGATCGGTGTCATCGGCCAGGGCTTTGTCCATGATCTCCACCACGGTATAGCCCGCAACCGGGTCCAGCGCTTGGCCCCAAAATTTCTCAAACCATTGCAAGGCTTGGGGATCGCTGACCTGTTGGTAATTGGGCAGCATCATGGGAATGAGGCCTGCATCGCTGGCCCCTTGCACATTGTTTTGGCCTCGCAAAGGGTGCAGCCCGGTGCCGGGTCGGCCGATCTGGCCGGTGATGCTGGTCAAAGCAATCAGGCAGCGCACGTTGTCGGTGCCATGCACATGCTGGCTCACGCCCATGCCCCACAACACCATCGCTGCGGGCGAATGGGCAAAGGCATGGGCCACCTCGCGCAAGGTGGCGGCATCGACGCCGCAAATGGGCGCCATGCGCTCGGGGGTGAAGGCCTGTACGTGCAATCGCAGCGCCGCATAGTCGCGGGTGCGCGCTTGCACAAAGGCCTGGTTCACCCAGCCTTCGGTGATGATGATGTGCAGCAAGGCGTTGAGCAAAGCCACATCGGTGTCGGGCTTGAACGCCAGATGGCGCCAGGCATGCCGGGCCAGGTCGGTGCGGCGCGGGTCCATCAACACCAAGCGCGCGCCCCGCTCTACCGCGTTTTTGATCCAGGTGGCCGCCACCGGGTGGTTGGCGCTGGGGTTGGCCCCAATGATCACGATCAATTCAGCCTGGGCCACATCGCGCACCGGGTTGCTCACCGCCCCCGACCCCACCCCTTCAAGCAATGCCGCGACGCTGGAGGCATGGCACAGCCGGGTGCAGTGGTCGACGTTGTTGCTGCCAAAGCCGGTGCGCACCAACTTTTGGAACAGATAGGCCTCTTCATTGCTGCCTTTGGCCGAACCAAAACCGGCCAGGCTTTTGGGCCCATATTGGCCGCGCAAGCGCATCCAACCCTGGGCCGCCACGTCCAAGGCCTCGTCCCACGTGGCGGGCCTGAACACCTCGGCCCAGCGCGAAGGGTCGCGGTTGAGGTCCAACGACTTGGGCACGCCAGGTTTGCGCACCCAAGGCGTGGTCAAGCGGTCGGGGTGGTGGGCGTAATCGAAACCAAAGCGGCCTTTGACGCACAACCGCTCCTCATTGGCAGGTCCCGCCCGGCCTTGCACTTTGACAATGCGCTCCTCTTTCACATGGTAGGTGAGCAAACAACCCACGCCGCAAAATGGGCACACCGAGTCCACTTGGCGGTCCACCTGTTGGTCGCCCAACTGGGTCTTGGGGCTCAGTGCCCCTGTGGGGCAGGCTTGCACGCATTCGCCACAGGCCACACAGGTGCTCTCACCCATGGGGTCGGCCAGGTCAAACACAATGCGCGATGCGCTGCCGCGACCTTGCACGCCAATGACTTGGTTGACCTGCACCTCACCACAGGCACGGACACAGCGGTCGCATTGGATACAGGCCGATAAATCGACCGCCATTGCCGGGTGCGAATCATCGCGCCAAGCCACACCTGCGCTGTCTTGAGCAGTCGCAACGCGCAAAGCTTGCAAGGCAGGTCGAACGCTCACGCCCATCACTTGGGCCCAGTGGCTGAGTTCTCCATGGGGCAAGCTGGCTTCTCCGCTGACCCATTGCACACCCGTATCGGGTCGATCTGCCAGCAACAACTCCATCACCATGGCTCGGCTTTTTTGGGCCCGATCGCTGTCGGTGCGCACCACCATGCCCGCTTGGGGTGTGCGACAGCAACTCGCCGCCAAAGTTCGCTCGCCGTCGACTTCCACCACACAGGCGCGGCAGTTGCCGTCGGGCCGGTAACCTGGCTTGTGGCACAAATGGGGAATGTCCAAACCTTGCCGTTGGGCCACTTCCCACAAGGTGTCACCCGCCTGGGCTTGCACCGGCTTGCCGTTGAGGTGAAAGTCGATGGCCTGGCTCATGGGACCAACTCTGGGCCCGCGCCCACCTCGTGCGGGAAATAACGCAACACACAGGCAATCGGGTTGGGCGCGGCTTGGCCCAAACCACAAATGGACGCGTCGCCCATCACCTGCGCCAGGTCTTGCAAGGTATGGGCGTCCCACACAGGGGCTTGCATCAAAGCGGCCGATTTTTCAGTGCCGACCCGGCAAGGGGTGCATTGGCCGCAGCTTTCATCGGCGAAAAATTGCATCACATTCAAAGCCGCATCACGGGCCTGGTCTTGGTGGCCCAAGACCACGATGGCCGCCGATCCAATGAAGCAACCATGGGCTTGCAAGGTGTCAAAGTCCAGTGGCACATTGGCCAAACGCGCCGGCAAAATACCGCCAGAGACACCACCCGGCAAATACGCATACAAAGTGTGGCCTGGGGCCATGCCGCCACAGTGTTCGTCAATCAACTCCTGCAATGTGATGCCAGCAGGTGCGAGCTTGACACCGGGCTCACGCACGCGCCCGCTGACGCTG